>NZ_BCBJ01000055.1:0-60533 GCF_001320605.1 Pseudomonas sp. NBRC 111133
GATCTCACAGGCGCTGCATTTCTAACGGCAAGTACCTACGAAACCAACACAATCCGCTGCCCACCCACATCTCGGGCATACCCCTCCAGCACCTGCCGGCAAACCCCGACCACTTCATCCACCAGCGCCACCCCGGTCTGCCAGGCCACCACCAGTTCCAGGCTGGGTGGGGGTTGCAGCCCTTCCAGCAACACCAGCTCGCCCCGCCTCAACTCGGCATCCACTAGCGCCGGCGGCAACGCACCAATACCAAACCCATCGCGCAACAGCCGGGTAATCGCCGCCACCGAGTTCACGCAGTTCAGACGCGGTGCCTCAGCCCCCGCAGCTTGCAGCAAGCTCAGCACCTCCTGGTGTGGCCGCGAATTTTTCGAAAAGGTGATGATGCGCTCGCGCCCAAGCTCGGCCAGCGAGGCATAGTCCCGGTGCTGGTGCGAGCCTGCGGCCACCACCCAGCCCATCGGGTAACGCGCCAGGTCCAGGCTGCGGATCGACTGCTCGCGCAGCAGGTCGGTCTGCAAAATCACGTCCAGAAAACCCTTTTGCAGCTGCTCGCGCAGGTTCAGCGCGGTGTCGGCCACCAGTTCGATTTCCACCTGTGGGTAGCGCTCGGTCAGCTCCGCCACCAGTGCGCTCATCCAGGTGTGGATCACCGTGTCCATCACCCCGATACGAATTCGCCCAACCTTGGCCCGGTCGCTGTCCAGCGACTGTTTCATGGCCTTGGCGGTTTCCAGCATGCGTTCGGCATATTCCAGCACCTTGCCGCCTTCCGGCGTCAGGCTGACCCCGCGTGAGTCGCGCAGCAACAGCTTCACGCCAAGGTCTGCCTCCAGCGCGGCAATGCGGCTGGACACCGAGGCTTGAGTGGTGAACAGCTTTTCTGCGGTCAGGCGGAAGCTCTTGAGCCGGGCGACCCAGACGAAGGTTTCGAGGAAGCGAAGGTTCATGATCAGTTTTTCTTGTTCCAGACCGGCGGTTTTTCTCGTTGGACGCGGGCGGCGTGGCCTCTGAACAATGGTGCCCAGGCCGCGACGCTTTATGTCGCCCATAAAACAATACCAACAAGCCGAGGCATCCATGAACCCCACCGGCGTGCAGCAGCAGGTCAGTTCCCCACCTTCGTCCGGGCCTTTCGCCTGGTACCGCGATATCGACAAACAGCAACGGCGCACCTTCTGGAGCTGCAAGATCGGCTACGGCCTGGACGGCATGGATACGCAGATGCTCAGCTTCGTCATCCCTACGCTGATCATGCTGTGGGGTATCACCACCACCGAAGCCGGGTTGATCCACACCAGCACGCTGATCGCCTCGGCCGTAGGCGGCTGGGTCGCCGGCATCCTCTCCGACCGCATCGGCCGCGTACGCACCCTGCAATTGACGGTGCTGTGGTTCGCCTTCTTCACCTTCCTGTGCGGCTTCGCCCAGAACTACGAACAGTTGCTGATCGCCCGGACGCTGATGGGCTTTGGTTTCGGCGGCGAATGGACTGCTGGCGCGGTCTTGATCGGCGAGGTCATCCGCGCCCAGGACCGTGGCAAGGCGGTGGGCATGGTGCAATCCGGCTGGGCCATCGGCTGGGGCCTTACGGCGATTCTTTACGCGCTGCTGTTCTCCTGGCTGCCGCCAGAGCAGGCCTGGCGTGCACTGTTCCTGCTGGGGCTGGTGCCGGCTGTCTTCGTGATCTTCGTCCGCCGCCTGGTCAAGGACCCTGAGGTGTACCGCGAGGCCAAGGCGGTGGAAAACGCCGAGGCACCTTCGCACTTCTACGAGATCTTCGCCCCGGGCATGCTCTGGACCACTGTACGTGCGTCCCTGCTGACCACCGGTGCACTGGGCGGCTACTACGCCATCACCTCGTGGTTGCCAACCTTCCTCAAGAACGAGCGCGGCCTGAGTGTGCTGGGCACGGGTGGCTACCTGGCCATGGTGATCGTCGGCTCCTACGTGGGCTATGTGGTCAGTGCTTACCTGTCCGACCTGCTGGGGCGCAAGAAGAACTTCATCCTGTTCGCCGTGGGCTCGTTCGTCATCGTGCTGCTGTACACGCAAATGCAGGTCAGCGATGGCGTGATGCTGTGGCTGGGCTTCCCGCTGGGCTTCTTCGCCTCGGGCATCTTCAGCGGCATGGGGGCGTTTCTCACCGAGCTGTTCCCTACGCGCATTCGCGGTTCGGGGCAGGGCTTTTGCTACAACATCGGCAAGGTCATTGCGGCACTGTTCCCGTTGCTGATCGGCATGCTTGGCCAAAATGTGCCGCTGGGCCTGGGTATCGGTGTGTTTTCTGCGGTGTCGTACGGGATTGTGATCGTGGCGGCCTTGAGCCTGCCGGAAACCCGCGGCAAACAGCTCAAGGCGCGGTAAGGTAGGGCTATGGACAACAACAAGGGAGACCGCGTGGTGGAACGCCTGCTACTCAATTGCGACATGGGCGAGAGCTTCGGCAGCTGGCGCATGGGCCTGGACGCCGAGGTGATGCCCTACATCGATTGCGCCAACATCGCCTGTGGCTACCACGCGGGTGACCCCGGCATCATGCGCCGCACCGTGGCCCTGGCGCTGGAGCATGGGGTGACCATCGGCGCCCACCCGGCCTACCCGGACCTGGTCGGCTTCGGCCGCCGCTCCATGGCGTGCAGCCCGGAAGAAATCCGCGACCTGCTGCATTACCAGATCGGTGCGCTGGAGGGTATCTGCAAAGTGCTGGGGGGCCGCGTATCCTATGTGAAACCACATGGCGCGCTGTACAACGACATGATGGCCGACCCGCTCAAGCTGCGCACGGTGCTGGAGGCCGTGGCAGCCTACGACAGCAACCTGCCGCTGATGCTCATGGCCACTGCCGACAACCGTGCTGCCCAGGCGCTGGGCGATGAAGTCGGCGTGCCGCTGTGGTTCGAAGCGTTCGCCGACCGCGCCTACACCGCCTGCGGCCACCTGGTGTCGCGACGCCTGCCTGGGGCCGTGCATCACGACCCAGCACAGGTCGTTGAGCAGGCCGTGCGTCTGGCTCGGGGCGACACCCTTGTGGCGGACGATGGCAGTGCCCTGCGCCTGCACGCCAGCACCCTCTGCGTGCATGGTGACAACGACAGTTCGGTGGCAGCGGTGCGGCAGATACGCCAGGCCCTGGATGCCCTGGAGGGACGATGAAGCCGCGCATCGAAGTGGTGGCCATCGACAGCCTGATGGTGCGCCTGTTCGACGGTATCGACGAAGCCAACATGCCGTGGATGCTCGCCGCCAGCCAGCGCTTGAGCGCCGCGTTCGGTAAGCACTTGCTGGACCTGGTGCCGTCCTACACAACGCTGATGGTGCAGTTCGATTTGCAGCCGGGTGAGGCGAGGGCGCTGATCTCCCAAGCGCTGGACGGTTTGCAGCCAGACACCGGCAGCGGCGGTCGGCGTCATGAGATTCCAGTCTGGTATGACACCAGCGTCGGCCCTGAGCTGCCTGTGCTGGCGGCCCGCAGCGGCTTGAGTGAAGACGATGTCATCCGCTTGCACAGCGAGCGCGACTATCCGGTATTCGCTTTGGGCTTCGCCCCCGGTTTTGGCTTTATGGGCCTGGTGGACGAGCGCCTGGCCAGCCCGCGCCTGAGCACCCCGCGCAAGCGCGTGGCGGCGGGTAGCGTGGGCATTGCCGAGCGGCAGACGGCAGCGTATCCGGCGGTATCGCCGGGCGGCTGGAACCTGATTGGCCGTACCCCGGTGCGCCTGTTCGACCGGGATCGCGAGGGCTACAGCCTGTTGCAACCCGGTGACCGGGTGCGCTTCGTGCCGGTTTCGCGCAGCGAATTCCTGGCCTTGGGTGGTGATGTGGAGGCGCAGGCATGAAGCAGTTGAAGATCGAGGCCAGTACGCCGTTGTGCCAGTTGCAGGACGCCGGGCGCTTTGGCGTGCGCCACTTGGGCGTAACCCAGGGCGGCGCGCTGGACTGGGTGGCGATGCACTGGGCCAACTGGCTGCTGGGCAACCCGTTGGGGGCGCCGGTGGTCGAGGTAGCGCTGGGTGGGTTCTGCGTGGTGGCCGAACAGGATTGTGTGCTGGCCTTGGCCGGTGCCGACCTGGATGCGCGGGTTGATGATCAGCCTTTGGCCCCCTGGCGCAGCGTTGCCCTGGTCAAGGGGCAGCGCTTGACCCTGAAGCAGCCTAAGCAGGGCGTTCGGGCTTATCTGGCGGCACCGGGCGGGTTCCTCGGCGAAGATGTGCTGGGCAGTTGTGCCACGGTGGTACGTGAAGAGCTGGGTGGCATTGATGGCCAAGGGGCTGCGCTGGTTAAAGGCCAGGAATTGGCGTTCACCGGTAGCGATGCCACCCTGCGCGAAGTGCCGCATGCGTTGCGGCCGCAGTACGCACAAAAGCCTGTGCTCAATTTGGTCATGGGCGCGCAGATCGGCGACTTCAGTGGTATCAGCCTGTTCGAGGCGTTCAACAGTGACTGGACGCTGGACAGCCGGGCCGACCGCATGGGCATCCGGCTGCTGGGGCCGCAGCTGGTCTATCAGGGCGCGCCGATGATTTCCGAAGGGATACCGCTGGGGGCGGTGCAGGTGCCGCCGGATGGGCAGCCGATCGTGCTGCTCAATGACCGGCAGACCATTGGTGGCTATCCGAGGCTGGGGGCGTTGACGCCGCTGGCACTGGCGCAACTGGCGCAGTGCATGCCAGGGATGGCGGTGCGGTTCAGGGCGGTGGTGCAGGAGGAGGCCTGGCGGGAACAGCAGGGTTACCTGGGCCGCTGGTTGTAAAGGCTGCCGGCCTCTTCGCGGGTAAACCCGCTCCTACACAGGACAGCGCATGCCTCAGGCTTTCGCAATTCTTTGTAGGAGCGGGTTTACCCGCGAAAGGGCCGGCACAGGCTGCATCACTTGGACAGATAACGCATCCCTTCCTCCAACCCTTGCAAGGTCAGCGGGTACATCTTGTCCTCGATCAGGTCCCGCACCAGATGGGTCGAAGCGGTGTAGTCCCAGGCCTGCTTCGGATACGGGTTGATCCAGATGATCTTCCTGAATTTCTCCATGAAGCGCTGCATCCACACATACCCGGCCTCTTCGTTCCAGTGCTCCACGCTACCCCCCGGCTGGGTGATTTCATAGGGCGCCATGGCCGCGTCACCCACGAACACCACCTTGTAGTCGTCGCCGTACTTGTGCAGCAGGTCGAAGGTGGAATACCGCTCCGAAGTGCGGCGCAGGTTGTTCTTCCACACCGACTCGTACACGAAATTGTGGAAGTAGTAGTACTCCAGGTGCTTGAACTCGGTCTTGCACGCCGAAAACAGCTCTTCGCAGACCTTGATGTGCGCGTCCATCGAGCCGCCGATGTCGAACAGCAACAGCAGCTTCACCGTGTTGCGCCGCTCAGGGCGCATCTGGATGTTCAGCAACCCGGCATCACGCGCGGTGTGGTCGATGGTGCCGTCGATGTCCAGCTCTTCGGCAGCACCCTCACGGGCGAACTTGCGCAGCCGGCGCAGGGCCAGCTTGATGTTGCGCGTGCCCAGTTCCACCTGGTCGTCCAGGTTCTTGTACTCGCGCTGGTCCCACACTTTTACTGCCTTGCCCTGCCGCTTGCCGGCTTCGCCCACGCGGATACCCTCGGGGTTGAAGCCGCCTGAGCCGAACGGGCTGGTACCGCCAGTGCCGATCCACTTGTTGCCACCGGCGTGGCGCTCCTTCTGCTCTTCAAGGCGTTTCTTGAATGCTTCGATCAGCTTGTCCAGGCCGCCAAGGGACTGGATCTGTGCACGCTCTTCGTCCGTGAGCGAGCGCTCGAATTCCTTGCGCAGCCAGTCTTCGGGGATCAGTGCCTCGATGTGCCGGTCGAGGTTTTCCAGGCCCTTGAAGTAGGCGGCGAACGCCCGGTCGAACTTGTCGAAATGGCGTTCGTCCTTCACCAGAATGGCGCGGGCGAGGTAGTAGAATTCGTCCATGTCGGCGAACACCACGCGCTTTTGCAGGGCCTGGTGCAGGTCCAGCAGCTCGCGTACCGACACCGGCACCTTGGCCGCGCGCATTTCATTGAACAGGTTGAGCAGCATGGCCCGGCTCCTGTCAGCGGTTGCCGCGCCGGCTCATGAAGGCCAGGCGCTCCAGCAGTTGCACGTCCTGCTCGTTCTTCACCAGCGCACCGGCCAAGGGTGGTATGGCCTTGGTCGGGTCGCGCTCGCGCAGCACCGCTTCACCGATGTTGTCGGCCATCAGCAGCTTCAGCCAGTCGACCAGCTCGGAGGTGGACGGCTTTTTCTTCAGGCCCGGTACCTTGCGCACGTCGAAGAACACATCCAGCGCCTCGCTGACCAGCGACTGGCTGATGTTCGGGTAGTGCACGTCGACGATCTGCTGCAGGGTAGTGCGGTCAGGGAAGGCGATGTAGTGGAAGAAGCAGCGGCGCAGGAAGGCGTCCGGCAGCTCCTTTTCGTTGTTGGAGGTGATGATGATGATCGGGCGCTGCTTGGCCTTGATGGTCTCGTCGATTTCGTAGACGTAGAACTCCATCTTGTCCAGCTCTTGCAGCAGGTCGTTGGGGAACTCGATGTCGGCTTTGTCGATTTCGTCGATCAGCAGGATGACCCGTTCTTCGGCCTCGAAGGCCTCCCACAGCTTGCCCTTTTTCAGGTAGTTGCGCACATCGTGCACCTTGTCCACACCCAGTTGCGAGTCACGCAGGCGGCTCACCGCGTCGTACTCGTACAACCCCTGGTGGGCCTTGGTGGTGGACTTGATGTGCCAGGTGATCAGGCGCGCGCCGAACGAGGCAGCCAGCTGCTCGGCAAGCATGGTCTTGCCGGTGCCGGGTTCGCCCTTGACCAGCAGCGGGCGTTCGAGGGTGATGGCCGCGTTCACCGCCAGTTTCAGGTCGTCTGTGGCGACGTAGTCGCGGGTGCCTTCGAACTTCATGGGTTTGTCCTCTGTTGTAAGCCTGTGCTGGCCTCTTCGCGGGTTTACCCGCGAAGAGGCCAGCACAGGCAACACATGAATTGATTTGTCACCGACTATAACGCGGGGTTCGGCAGCTGCAAACGCAGACCAGGTATTCAGTCTCTGAATGCCCCGTCACGCCCACTCAGTCAGAATCCGGCCTGGGCTGCTCATACCGCGCATTGAACGCCTGGATAAAGCCATTACGCAGTATCTGCAAGAACGCCTCGAATGCGCTGACATCCTGTTTACGCACACTGCCACTGAGCTCCACACGGGTGGCGAACTGGTTCTTGCGCTGGTTCTTCAGTACCGTCTCGGTCGCCCCAATCAGCGCCTCCCACACCGAGCGGAAAAAGCCTTTGTCCTTTTCCTGCACGTCCTGTTGCCAGTTGAACACGTCCACATCACGCAATAACGGTTTGATATAGCCCGTGAGCCGACCGTTTTCTGCCTGCGCCTCGATCACCAGGTCGCCATGCCCGGCATTGAAGTCGAACTTGCCGTAGGCGCTGGAAAAGTCATTGAGCCTGCGCAGCTCGATACCCGTGGCGCGCAAGCGGAACTGGAAGTCGTCGAAATCGCTGAACGGGTCGAAAGTGGCGCGGCTCTCAACCTTGGCATCGCCCAACAGCAGGGCGCTGGCCTCCAGACTGGCGTCGCGCCGGCCCTGCTTGTTGCGCACGTTGGTCAGGTTGCGGATGCTGGCGTTCAACTCTGTGGCCTTGAGGTCCACCGGTGGCTTGGAATTGAAGTTGCGGAAGGTGAGCACGCCGCTGTCGATACGCACTTCGTTAAGGGTGATGGGCAGCAGTTTTTCCAGTTGTTGCCGCCAGTCGGTCCCCCGGCCGGTCTGCGATGCCTGTTTGCTGCCGCCGTCGACGAAATTCAGCTCAGGACGAACGAAGGTCACTGTGGCCACCACGGCCTTGTCGTACCAGAGCGAGGCCCAGCTCACCGACAGGTCGATCAGCGGTGCGTCAAGGAGGGGTACCGGAACCTTGCCGCTGGTCTTGACGATCTTCAGCCCGTTGATCTGGTAAGCGCCGCGCCACCAGGCCAGGTCCACATCAGCCACCTGGCCCCGATAGTCGCCCATGTTGGCCAGTTTGTCGTTCAGGTAGTCGCGCACCAGGTAGGGCAGGGCCAGGTGCAGGGTGACCAACAGCACGACCAGGCTGCATATGCCGATCAGCGGCCAGCGATAACGGGCTCTCATCGGTGCGTCTCCAAGGCGGGATGTGCGGTTGACCGCAATGCGCCCGGCTGAGTTCTAACAGGCTTTACGGGCCACTGGCCGGGGCTTACCCTTGAGGTCTTTCCCTGCTCTTTTTCATGCCAAGGACCCCTGCCATGAGCCGTATCTTTGCAGACAACGCCCACTCCATCGGTAACACGCCGCTGGTGCAGATCAACCGCATCGCCCCGCGCGGCGTGACCATCCTGGCCAAGATCGAAGGGCGCAACCCGGGTTACTCGGTCAAGTGCCGCATTGGTGCGAACATGGTCTGGGACGCCGAGAGCAGCGGCAAGCTCAAGCCGGGCATGACCATCGTCGAGCCCACCTCGGGCAACACCGGTATCGGCCTGGCCTTCGTCGCCGCTGCCCGTGGCTACAAACTGATGCTGACCATGCCCGCTTCCATGAGCCTGGAGCGCCGCAAGGTACTGAAGGCACTGGGCGCCGAGCTGGTACTGACCGACCCGGCCAAGGGCATGAAGGGCGCCATCGAGAAGGCCAACGAAATCGTCGCGTCCGACCCGGCCCAGTACTTCCTGCCGGGCCAGTTCGAAAACCCGGCCAACCCGGCCATTCACGAGAAAACCACCGGCCCGGAAATCTGGAACGACACCGACGGCGCAGTCGACGTATTGGTGGCGGGTGTGGGCACTGGCGGCACCATCACCGGTGTATCGCGCTACATCAAGCACACCCAGGGCAAGTCCATTCTGTCGGTGGCCGTTGAGCCCGCTTCGTCGCCGCTGATTACCCAGACCCTGGCCGGCCAAGAGCTCAAGCCCAGCCCGCACAAGATCCAGGGCATCGGCGCCGGTTTCGTGCCAAAAAACCTCGACCTGTCCATCGTCGACCAGGTGGAAACGGTAACCGATGAAGAGTCCAAGGCCATGGCCATCCGCCTGATGCAGGAAGAGGGCATCCTCTGCGGCATTTCCTGTGGCGCAGCCATGGCTGCCGCCGTGCGCCTGGCCGAAAAGCCGGAAATGCAAGGTAAGACCATCGTCGTAGTACTGCCGGATTCGGGCGAGCGTTACCTGTCGAGCATGTTGTTCAGCGACATGTTCAGCGAGCAGGAAAACCAGCAGTAATCGGCCCTGCCGCTGACCCGGCGCAACAATCGGCGGCCTGGTTTATTGCAAAATCTTCATGAATGCGATCCCGCCCGGGTTGTTTTTACCTCGGCGGGATCGGTTTATGATGGCAGGATGATTTTCAGGAGAGCAGGACGCGCAGCCCTGGCTCTTCCCCAAGGAGTGAAAGCATGACCTTTTCCTTTGCAGCCAAGGCGGGTGTCTTGCTGGTGTTTTTCGGCAGCGTGCTGTTCGTGCACCTGCGCGGCAAGGCCCGCCTGCCGGTGTTGCGCCAGTTCGTCAACCATTCGGCGCTGTTCGCCCCGTACAACGCTTTGATGTACCTGTTCTCCGGCGTGCCGTCCAAGCCTTATTTGGACCGTCAACGCTTCCCTGAACTGGACGTGTTGAAAGACAACTGGCAGGAAATCCGCGAAGAGGCCATGCGCCTGTTCGACGAGGGCTACATCCGCGCCGCCGAGAAGGACAATGACGCCGGTTTCGGCTCGTTCTTCAAGAAAGGCTGGAAGCGTTTTTACCTGAAGTGGTACGACAAACCTCTGCCTTCGGCCGAAACGCTGTGCCCGCGCACCGTCGAGCTGGTCAGCAGTATCCCCAACGTCAAGGGTGCGATGTTTGCCCTGCTGCCTGGCGGCAGCCACCTGAACCCGCACCGTGACCCGTTTGCAGGTTCGCTGCGCTACCACCTGGGCCTGTCCACGCCGAACTCCGATGCTTGCCGCATCTACGTCGATGGCGAGGAATACGCCTGGCGTGACGGTGAAGATGTGATGTTCGACGAAACCTACGTGCACTGGGTCAAGAACGAGACCGACGTTACCCGCGTCATTCTGTTCTGCGACATCGAACGCCCGCTGAGCAGCCCGCTGATGACCCGCATCAACCGCCAGGTCAGTGCCTTCCTCGGTCGCGCCACCGCGCCGCAGAATACCGATGACGAGCGGGTGGGCGGGATCAACCAGGCGTATGCCTGGAGCAAGCGCTTCAGCAACAAGATCAGTGGCCATGTGAAGCAGTTCAAGCGCGCCAACCCCAAGGCCTACCGCGTGCTGCGGCCGGTGCTGGCGGTGGTGGTGGCCTATTTGCTTTATCGTTGGTTGTTCTGACCGGCTGGGCGGGCCTCTTTGCGGGTTTAAGCCGCGAATTGGCCGGCTCAGGCTGTTGCCCAATCCGGCATTCACCGCTATATTCCGAAACACCTATCTTCCCTGAAGACCTGAACATGCCAGCCAGCCCTTCCACCACACGCTTTGCCATCGCGCCAGTCGCGGGCATGGTCGTGCGTGGCAGCCAGCAGCCGGCCATGATCAGTCACTACCCACCACCTGTCAGTGGCGTTGTAGGCGGCGTAGCTCCGCCTCCTTGCGTGGTCGTGCTGGGCTGATCGGCTTCTGGCCGAACCCTTTCGCACACGCAAGCTACTGAACACGGTCGGCTACTTCCCCTGCTGAAGTCTACGCCCACCGTTCGGCTTATTTGCCCGAATACAGGTGCATACATGTCTGTCTTTTCCAAAACTTCCGTGGCCTCGGCGGCCACTACCAGCCTGTTCGTCCTGCTGTGGAGCAGCGGGGCGGTCGTCTCCAAGCTGGGCCTGGCGCATGCCAGCCCGTTTGCCTTCCTGCTGTTGCGCTCGGCGCTGGCCCTGGCCGGCTTGCTGCTGATCGGCCCTCTGCTGGGGCTGCGCTGGCCGCGCAGCCGTGGGGCTATCCTGCGGGCACTGGGTACCGGGTGTGTGCTGCTGGGCGCGTACCAGATCTTCTACTTGTTGGCGCTCAACACCCATGTCACCCCCGGCGTGATGGCCACGGTGATGGGGGTTCAACCTATCCTGACCGTGGTGCTGATGGAGCGCGAGCGTTCCTGGAGCCGCCTGTTCGGCCTTGGGTTGGGGCTGGGTGGCTTGATCATGGTGGTCTATCAGGGTATCAACCTGGGCGGCGTTTCGCTGGCGGGGATGCTGTTCGCCTTGCTGGCGCTGGCCAGCATGACTTTGGGCTCGATCCTGCAGAAGCGCATCACCGACAACCCCATGGGCACGCTGCCGCTGCAGTACCTGGCCGGCTTTGCCATGTGCGCGCTGTTCGCGCCTTTGCAACCGCTGTATGTCGAGTGGACAGGCGGCTTCGTCGGCGCGCTGCTGTGGATGGGCCTGGTCGTCTCGCTGCTGGCAACCTTGCTGCTGTACCGGCTGATCGCCAAGGGCAACCTGGTCAATGTCACCAGCCTGTTCTACCTGGTGCCGGCAGTCACTGCGGTGATGGACTTCCTGATTTTCGGTAACCGCCTGGCACCGCTCAGCCTGCTGGGCATGGGGCTGATCGTGGTGGGCCTGCTGTTCGTGTTTCGCAAACCCGCTGCGCGGTTGGCCGAGGCGTAAGCCTTAGCGGAACTCTTCGGGGATGGTGTGGCGCAGCACGCCTTCCTCGAAGTCCAGCAAGCCGGCTTCGCGCTGGGTGAGCAGGTAGTAGAGCAGGGTATCGAGTGACCGCTGCGACGGCACCTCGACAGCCAGCATCTTCACGGCTTGCTCGGTTTCGCAGTTGCAGCCGAAGTCCTGCAAGGCTGCGCGTACCTGGTCCAGGGTTTCCGGCGGTTTGACCACCACCCGAAACACCGAGCTGCCGCTGTGCTGGCGCAGTTCGGCGAACCAGGTCTCGCCGGCTTCTTCATGGGTGCCGATCACGTCGCCCGGGGCGATGCCGTAAACGTGGAAGGGAATATTGTCGACGGCATAGCCACCTTCCACGGCCTTGGCCCACAGGCCCTCGACCGAGGCCGGTGGATAGCCGGTCTCGTCCTGCTCCAGGCGGAACAGGACTTTCTTGTACGCGCTGTTCATCGTGTATCCCGCTTCAGCTGCGCGCCGGGCGCAGCACCAGCCACAGTGCCACGCCAATCAGCAAGCCACCGTACAGGTGTGCCATCGACAGCGGCTCGTCCAGCAACCACGCCCCCCACAATACGCCGAATGCCGGAATCAGGAAGGTTACTGTGCTGGCTTTTACCGGGCCGATTTCTTCCAGCAGGCGGAAGTACAGGATGTAGGCGAATGCGGTGCACAGCAGGCCCAGGCCCAGCAGCGACAGCCAAACCTGCCAACCGCCCCAGCTGGCGGGCGGGTGGGTGAGTGCGCTCCAGCCGAACAGCGGGCTCAGCATGAGGGTGGCACCGAGCATGCTGCCCAGTGCTGACAGGCGGCTGTCCAGGCCACTGACCCAGCGGCGGGCGAGGAACCCGGCAAAGCCGTAGCAGGTGGTGGCCGCCAGGCAGGCGAGGGCACCTTGCACCAAGGCCATGTCCAGTGCCACCGGGCCGGCGCCGCTGAGGATGCCGACGCCGAACAGGCCCAGGAAAATGCCGCAAAGCTTGGGCAGGGTCATGGGTTCGCGGAAGAACAGCACGCCGATGAGTACGCCCATCAGTGGCGTGGTAGCGTTGAAAATGGCCGAATAGCCAGCCGGCAACACCTGGGCCGCTACGGAATAGAACGTGGCGGGGATGCCGGAGTTGATCATGCCCAGCACCAGGCAGGCGCCGAGCTTGCCCTGGAAGTCCCAGCGTACGCGGGCGGCGGCGACGATGGCGACCAGGCCCAGGCAGGCGATGGACACACGGAAGAACGCGGTCGGCACCGTGCCCAGCGCGGGGGCGATGATGCGCATGAACAGGAAACTCGCCCCCCAGACGGCGGCAAGGGTTAGCAGGCGGGCTAGGGCGATGGGGCTCACAACGGTCTCCGGAGGCAGGGCAGGGGCGCGAGTTTACGCGAGGGGGCGGGGAGATTCTTGTGCTTTCTTGCGGTGTAATCCTGTGCGGCTAAGCTGTCTATCTGACCCCGCACCGAGGTGTCCCGCATGACCCAGCACTGGCCTGCCGGCGAGATCGCCCGGATGATCCTCGATGGCTTTGACGATTACCGCGAGCATTTTCGCCGTATCACCCTCGGTGCCCGTGAGCGATTCGAGCAGGCGCGTTGGCAAGATTGCCAGCGCGCAGCCGCCGCGCGGATCAACCTCTATGAAAAGAAGGTCGGCGAGGTCAACGGCTGGTTGCGGGATGCGTTCGATGACGAGGTGCTGCTGGAGGTCGGCCAGTGGCCCTTGGTGAAAAGTGCCTACATAGGCCTGATCGACCCGCGCCTGGACGATGAACTGTCGGAAACCTGGTACAACTCGCTGTTCTGTAGCCTGTTCAGCCATGACCAGATCAGCGACGGCTGCATGTTCATCCACACCACCCGGCCGTCGATCCGCAGCCACCAGCGCGCTGCGCAAACCCGAACCTATTGCCCCAATGGCAGCCTCAGGGGCCTGTTGCGGGCGATCTTCGCCGACTTCGCTTTCGTCTATGGCGACCTTGAAAGCGACCTGTCACGCCTTGAGGAACAGCTGCGCGAGTGCCTGCCGGACTGGGTCTGCAAGGACCCGACGCTGGCGGTGGAGCTGTTTTCACCGGTGTTGTACCGCAACAAGGGCGCCTACCTGGTCGGCCGGCTTTACAACAGCGACGAGCAGTGGCCACTGGTGATTCCGCTGTTGCACCGTGAGGGGCATGGCGTAGAGGCCGATGCGCTGATTACCGACGAGGCCGAGGTGTCGATCATCTTTTCCTTCACCCGCTCGTACTTCATGGTCGATGTGCCGGTGCCGGCCGAGTTCGTCAACTTCCTCAAGCGCATCTTGCCCGGCAAGCACATTGCGGAGCTGTACACTTCAATCGGTTTCTACAAACACGGCAAGTCGGAGTTCTACCGGGCGCTGATCAACCACCTGGCCAGCAGCGACGACCGCTTCGTCATGGCACCCGGCGTGCGTGGCATGGTCATGAGCGTGTTTACCCTGCCGGGCTTCAATACGGTGTTCAAGATCATCAAGGACCGTTTTTCGCCCTCGAAAACCGTTGACCGCGCTACGGTGATCGACAAGTACCGGCTGGTGAAAAGTGTCGACCGTGTCGGGCGTTTGGCCGATACCCAGGAATTTGCAGACTTTCGCTTCCCGCGTGACAAGTTCGAGCCAGAGTGCCTGGCCGAGCTGCTGGAGGTGGCGCCATCGACCGTGGCGCTGGAGGGTGACACGGTGCTGATCCGCCACTGCTGGACCGAGCGGCGCATGACGCCGCTGAACCTGTACCTGGAGCATGCCAGCGAAGGCCAGGTGCATGAGGCGCTGGAAGACTATGGCCTGGCCATCAAACAACTGGCGGCGGCGAACATCTTCCCGGGTGACATGTTGCTGAAGAACTTTGGGGTGACGCGTCATGGCCGGGTGGTGTTCTACGACTATGACGAAATCAGCTTTTTGACCGAAGTGAATTTCCGCCATATCCCGCCGCCGCGTTACCCGGAAGACGAAATGTCGGGCGAACCGTGGTACTCGATTGGCCCGCATGATGTGTTTCCCGAAGAGTTTCCGCCGTTCCTGTTTGCCGATATCGGCCAGCGGCGGTTGTTCAGCCGCTTGCATGGGGAGTTGTATGACGCGGATTACTGGAAGGGGTTGCAGGCGGCGATCAGGGAAGGGAAGGTGATTGATGTGTTTCCTTATCGGCGCAAGGCTCGGTAAATCTGTTTTTGCAGGCCTGGCCTCTTCGCGGGCAAGCCCGCGAAGAGGCCAGGCCTGCAAAGCACAATTATCCCCTCAAACACTTCAACTCACTGAAATCCGTCCGCACCTTGCCCAACCTATCCTGCAAAAACCGCCGCTGTTGCGGCGTGCTCTGCTGCACCAGGTCCACCAGTAAGCTCCGGGCCTGCCGCTCGGTATTCTGAAACGCCGCACGATACGCCGGCGTCCACAAACTCTCCTTGCGCTGCAGCAACGTCGCCAGCCGCGGCTCGAAACTGGCGTCATTGCGCTGGTTCATCGCCAGCAGCAATTGCTGCTGCCAGTGGGCGCGGTTGGCGATCCATTCGCGGTTATGGTCACCCAGCGCCTGCGACCAGGCCTGCACCCGCTGCTTCTGCACCGGCGTCAGTTCCCCCAGCCATGGCGTCAGGCGTTTTTCCATGCGCTCGGTACGGCGGGCGATCTGTTTGGCCAGCGGTGTATCCACATACTGCTTCTGCCGCTCGCTGATGTCGTCGCGAAAGGCATCACGCATTTCCGCCACTTGGATGTCGCTCATGCCACGCAGCAGTTCAGTGGCCGACGGGGTGATGGCTTCTGCCACCCGGCCAATCGCCTCGCGGGCCTCATGGGTACGTTGCTGCAGGGCTTGGTCGGTCACCTGGTCGTCAGCGACCATGCCGCGTACCCGGTCCAGCCAGTCGAGGTAACCGGGCAGCTGGGTCTTGCAATGCCAGGCCAGGTGCTCGCGCAATCGGTCGTCGAGCATGGCTTTCTGCTCGCGGTTCATGTCCAGGTAATCGCCCAGCGACCACGGCACCAGGCGATCGAGGTTGCGGTAGGCCAGGTCGATACGGCTGCAGGCGGCCAGGGCCAGGGCGAAGCCGATAGCGACAAGCAGGGCTTTGGACAGGCGTGCAGGCATGTGCTGTTCCTTCCCGAATCGGGCCAGATCGTAGACGCAGGGAGCACGGACGGTTCCACTGCATCAGCGGTCGGACGGTGTGATGGCTTCAGGTGTAGAATAGCCCCCTTGTCTTGAGGATCATCAGAAATGGCTCTGCTTGGGCGTTACAACAGTTTGCAAATCGTGAAGCACGTGGACTTCGGCCTGTACCTGGACGGCGGTGCCGACGGCGAGATCCTGCTGCCCGGACGCTACATCCCGAAAAACGCCGAAACCGAAGTCGATGACTGGCTGAACGTGTTCATCTACCTGGACAGCGAAGACCAGCTGATCGCCACCACCGAAAAGCCCAAGGTGCAGGTCGGCGAATTCGCCAGCCTCAAGGTCAAGGACATCAACGGTGCCGGCATCTTCCTGGACTGGGGCCTGTCCAAGGACCTGCTGATGCCGTACTCGGAAGAGGCACGGCCGCTGAAGATCGGCGACTACTGCGTGGTGCACGTCTACCTCGACAAGCGCACCCGCCGCATCACCGCGACTTCACGCCTGGACCGCTACCTCGACGTCACACCGGCTGACTACAAGGTCGGGCAACCGGTCGAGCTGCTGGTGGCCGGTGAAACGCCGATGGGCTTCAAGGCCATCATCAACAACCGCCACTGGGGCCTGATTCACAAGAACGAGGTGTTCAAGTTTCTGCGTTCGGGCATGCACGAGAAGGGCTTCATCAAGGAAGTGCGCCACGACGGCAAGATCGCCCTCAGCCTGCAGCCAGTGGGCGCGGCCCTGTCCGACAGCCTGCAAGAGCAGATCATGGCACGCCTGGAGGCTGAAGGTGGGGTGTTGGGCGTGTGCGACAAGAGCGACCCGGCGCTGATCAGCAAGCTGTTCAACGTCAGCAAAGGCAACTTCAAGAAGGCCATTGGCGGGTTGTTCAAGCAGGGCCTGATCGTCATCCATGACGACCGTATCGAAAAGGTCTGACTGCCCTTACGCCTGCACGAAGTTGCGAAAATCCAGCTGCTCGCCACCCGGACGGGTGTCGCGCAGCAGCGAGTCGCGGTCAGCGCTGAGGGCCAGGCTGATGGTCGAGCGGCGTTTGCCGGGCTTGCGCACTTCCATCTGCTCCAGGTGAGCCTTGAGGAAATTGGTGGGCACCTTCAGGTGCTGCAGCTCATCGCTTTCTGGCGTGTGCAACAGCAGGTTGACCCAGTCGGCCTGGCCTTTGCCCAGCAGCTTCACGGGTACTTCGAACCACCACAGGTTGCGTTTGTTGTCCAGGATGGCGAACAGCGTGTTGTTGCTGTTCAGCACCGGTTTGGCCAGTGCTTCGTTGCGCCGGGCGATGGCGGCGGGTTTGTCGAGTTTCATGCAGGTTCCTGCGGGTTGACGCTATGAAGGCCTGCATTGTGAGGGGTGGCACTGGGCGGGGCAAGGTTTGATGAAGACCTTTGCGTTGGGGCTGACGCGGCAGAAGTTGTGCACCTCCACGCCGCTCAAATGCACGCCTTGGGTATCGCGCACCGCCAGCCCAGGGCGGGTGGTGCTGCGCACGTGGGTGCCGAACTGGCCGGGCAGGGCTGATGGCATCGCGCGGGCGCAGGGCCGATTCGGTGCGGTATTCGCCAGTATTTTTACCGCTTGGCGCACGCGTTACAAATCCGTTGAAACTCCTGGCGAGGGCGTTGGGTCCACCGACTGTCGACACGGTTCACGTGTCTCCCATTGCAGGAGTTTTGCCATGAGCGGTACTACAGACAAAGCGAAAGGCCTGGCCAACGAAGCGATCGGCAACATCAAGCAGGGCGTCGGCAAGGTGACCGACAACGACAAGTTGCGGGCCGAAGGCAAGGCGCAGGAGCTGAAAGGCGAGGCGCAGCAGATCAAGGGCAATGTGAAGGATGCGGTGAAGAAGCCTTGATCTGAAGCGGGCTGACCCAGCCTGTTCGCGTCTGACCTGCGCGAACAGGCTGGTATTTACGTAAGCAAATTCTTCCAGCACGGCCGGGAGCAGCACAGCAACCGCATGGTCTATTAGACTTGTTTGTTGTAATGATCAAGCGGCGAAAGGAGACGCTATGATTTTCCCCGACCTGCGCGGTCTGCCCCTGCACCGCGTGCTGGTACGCACCGTCAAGGAATTCCTCGACGACGAGATGTCCACCTATGCCTCCGCGCTGGCTTACCAAGCCTTGTTTTCGCTGTTCCCCTTCTTGCTGTTCCTGATTGCCCTGATCGGTTTCCTGCACCTGCCAGATTTCTTCTCCTGGCTGCGCCTGCAAACCGAGCTGGTGCTGCCGCCCCAGGCACTGGAGCAGGTTAACCCGGTAATCGACCAGCTCCAGCAGTCCAAGGGCGGGCTGCTGTCAGTGGGTATCGTGATTGCCCTGTGGACCGCGTCGGCGGGCGTGCGCCTGATGATGAGCGCCATGAACGCCGCCTACGACGTGCCCGAAGGGCGACCGGTATGGAAGCGCATACCGCTTTCCATCATTTACACCGTGGGCCTGGCCGGCATGCTGCTGGTGGCGGCGGCGCTGATGGTGCTGGGGCCGCAGGTGATGGAGTGGATTGCCTCACAGGTGGGCATGCAGGAGTTCATCGTAACGCTGTGGACCATCCTGCGCTGGCCGGCGATCATCATCCTGCTGATGGTGGCCGTGGCGGTGATCTACTACGTGATGCCCGACGTGAAACAGAAGTTTCGCTTCATCACACCCGGCTCGGTGCTGGCGGTGGTGGTGTGGATCGTGGCCTCGCTGGGCTTTGCCTACTACGTGAAAACCTTTGCCGACTACAACGCCATGTACGGCAGCATTGGTGCAATCATCGTGCTGTTGCTTTATTTCTATATCTCGGCTGCCGTATTGCTGTTGGGCGCCGAAATGAATGCGGTGATCGAGCACATGTCAGCCGAAGGCAAGAACCCGGGCGAAAAAGATTTCAACGGCGAAAAGCCCAAGGAAACCTTGACGGTGCTGGGCCACGAGCACCCCAACCCGAACGCGTCCGATACTGTCGAGCCGAACACCAGATGATCCGCGACATTCTTAAAATGGGTGATGAACGCCTGCTACGCATCGCCCCGCCCGTGCCCGAGCACCTGTTCGGCACGGCCGAACTGCAGCAACTGATCGACGACATGTTCGAAACCATGCGGCATGTGGGCGGTGTCGGCCTGGCCGCGCCGCAGATTGGCGTCGACCTGCAGTTGGTGATCTTCGGCTTCGAGCGCAGCGAACGTTACCCGGATGCCGAAGCGGTGCCGCAGACCATTTTGCTCAACCCGGTCATCACACCGACCTCCACCGAGGTCGAGGACGGCTGGGAAGGCTGCCTGTCGGTGCCTGGCCTGCGCGGCGTGGTGCCGCGCTTCAAGCACATCTGCTACGAAGGGGTCGACCCCCAGGGCAACCCGATCAACCGCTTTGCCGACGGCTTCCATGCAAGGGTGGTGCAGCACGAGTGCGATCACCTGATCGGGCGGCTTTACCCGTCACGCATTCAGGACTTCGCCAAGTTCGGTTACACCGAGGTGCTGTTCCCGGGGCTCGACGTCAGCGACGACTGAGCCCGCTCCAGCGCTACCAGGCGTTTGCTGCGCTGGTAGCGCAGCAGGCGGCTTGCCAGGCTTTCGGGCAGTTGCCCGGCCATGTGGAAACCCAGGCGCTGATAGAAGGGCACCAGGTCCGGGTGGCAGAACAGCCAGGTTGGGCCATTGGCCTGCTCCAGCGCCGCTTCGATCAAGCGTCCGGCCATCCCCTTGTTGCGCTGTTGCGGGTCGACGAACAACCCGGTCAGCCAATAGCCATCGCCCACGGGGCTCAGGCTCAAGCCTGCAATGATACCCGGCGCCCTCGCCACCCACAGTTGCGCATCGCTCGCAGCACGCATGCGCGAGCCGTGCTGACGGTAAAAATGGTCTAGCAGCCGGCGTTCTGTCTCCGAAAGCGTCGAGCAGTGAAGATATTTTAATGAAATGGCGAGTCCTGCCCTGAAAGCTGGCCAGAGGCTCTGGCTTGATGGTTTGCGGCCAATTTGACGCAGATTGTTGCAAATCCGGCAAGGGTGAATATCCGACTGCGGGGTTCAACTATTGCCAAGCGGGAGTAGACTTTTACACATCCCCCCTGGCAGTACGAAGCGGGATCGGTACTTCGTGCCATCTTCACCGTAGATGGCAACTTCTCCGCGCCGTTCACGGCAATAGAAGTCAATCGATCAGCTTGAATGCTCAAAAGGCAAATCCACATGAAACCATTACTGATTCTTGCATTGGTCGGTATGTCCTCGTTCGCCCTCGCCGATGAGGCCACCCCCGTCTCCAGCCAGCCTGTGGCCCAGCAGTACGACTACTCCATGAACCTGGACATCAAACGGGTGATCAACCTGTCGACCATCCCCAATGTCTGCGAAGTGGTACCTGCCACGATGACCTATGAAGACCACCAAGGCCAGGTGCATACCATCCAGTACCGGGCCATGGGTGAGGGTTGTCAGCAAGGTTGAAGCTGAAGCGATCCCTGTAGGAGCGGCTTTAGCCGCGAACACCTGCGCAGCCGGTGCCATCCACCTCGGTAGATGGATCGCGGGGACGCCCGCTCCTACGGACTATAAAGCCTCTGCTCGACAGAAAATTTCTAACACCTGTCGATTCCTCCGCTCTCCGTTCGACCATAGGTGAAGGCACCACCGTGCCCCCCATGACCTGTCGGAGGAACCCCGATGAGCACCGCAGCCGAAACCGAGATTCGCCAACTGATCGAGCGCTGGATGCAGTCCGTGCGCGATCGCGACATCCCCAACATCACCGCCCCCTATGCCGATGACATCGTCGCCTTCGATGCCATCCAGGCCCTGCAATTCAAGGGCAAGGCTGCCTACACCGCGCACTGGGAAATGTGCATGGGCATGTGCACCGGCCCCATGGTCTTCGAACTGGCCGAACTCACCGTACACGCCGCTGGCGACCTGGCCCTGGCCCACTGGCTGAACCGCTGCGGGCCGGGCGATGACGAAAGCCAGTGCGGCTTCATGCGTGCCACCGTGGGCTATCGTCGTCAGGGTGGCCAGTGGCAGGTGATCCATGAGCACTGGTCGGCGCCGTTCGACATGGAAACCCAGAAAGCCCTGTTCGATCTCAAGCCCTGAGCCGTTATCGCCAAACGCACTTTGCCAATACCCTGGAGGCGACCATGAAATACCTGTGCCTGGTCTATTGTGACGAGGGGCTGCTGCACAGCCTGCCCGACAGCCCGGAAGACGCCGAGTGCATGGCGTATGCCGAAGCCATCCAGGGCTCCGGGCGAATGCTGGCGGCCGAGGCGCTGAAGCCTGTGCAGACCGCCACCACGGTACGCGTGCGCAACGGGCACATGAGCCTGACCGACGGCCCGTTCGCCGAAACCAAAGAGCAACTGGCGGGTTTTTACCTGGTGGAGGCCCGCGACTTGAACGAGGCGCTGAACATCGCCAAGGGTATTCCTGCCGCACGGGTCGGTAGCGTCGAGGTAAGGCCCGTGCGCCAACTGCAACCCTGACAGCAAAGGAGCACAACAATAATGAGCCTTGCCCAACCTGCACCTGCCCAACACGAGTTGTCCATCAACCGCTTGATCGATGCGCCCCCGGCCAAGGTGTTCCGCGCCTGGACCGAGCCCCAGTGGCTGATGCAGTGGTGGGGGCCGCACGGCATGACCACCCCGGAGTGCGAGATGCAGTTGTGGGCCGGCGGCCTGTTCCGCACCCTGATGCGCGCGCCGGATGGCAGCGAGTACCCGAACCAGGGTGTGTTTCTGGACATTGCCGCACCACGGCGGCTGGTGTTCACCGATGCCTTCGGCCCCGGCTGGGTGCCCTCGAACAAGGCCTTCATGACCGCCGTGATCAGCTTTGACGAGGAGCAAGGCAAAACCCGCTACACCGCCCGCGCCTGGCACTGGAATGCCGCCGACTGCCGGGCCCATGAGGAGATGGGCTTTCACCAGGGCTGGGGAGAAAGCCTGGACCGCCTGGTGGAGGTGGTGACCCAGCGGATGCCCGACTGATGGCGGCACTGGCCCAAGTGCGCGCCGAAGTCGAGGCGGTGTACCGGCGGGAGTCGCGGCGCATTTTGGCAACGTTGATCCGCTTGCTGGGTGATTTCGACCTGGCCGAGGAGGCCATGCATGATGCCTTCTTCATCGCCGTCGAGCGTTGGCAGCGCGACGGCATTCCTGAAAACCCAAGGGCGTGGCTGGTTTCCACCGGGCGCTTCAAGGCCATCGATGCGCTGCGCCGGCGCGCCCGTTTTAACCGCTCCCAAGCCGACCTGAGCATGCTGCTCGACGGGCAGGCACAGGACCCCAGCGAAGAAGAGTTGCTGGCCGATGACCGCCTGCGGCTGATCTTCACCTGCTGCCACCCGGCACTGTCCGCCGATGCTCAGGTACCGCTGACCCTGCGCGAAGTCTGCGACCTGACCACTGAACAGATTGCCCGCGCCTTCCTGCAAAGCCCGGCCACCATTGCCCAGCGCATCGTCCGCGCCAAAGCCAAGATCCGTGATGCCGGCATTCCGTACCAGGTGCCAGAGCTGAACGAACTGCCCGAACGACTGGAGAGCGTGTTGCGGGTTATCTATCTGGTTTTCAACGAGGGCTATTCGGCGTCATCGGGTGAGGCGCTGTTGCAGCAGGACCTGAGCGATGAAGCCATCCGCCTGGCGCGGCTGTTGGTGCAGTTGCTGCCCGACCCGGAGGCGGTCGGCTTGCTGGCCTTGATGTTGCTGCAGGCGTCGCGGCAGCAGGCGCGAACCGATGCCCAGGGCAACCTGGTGGTGCTGGAGCAGCAAGACCGCAGCCTGTGGGACCGGCAACGCATTGACGAAGGCTGCGAGCTGGTGCGCCAGGCGCTGCAAAGCCGCGCGTTCGGGGCCTATACCGTGCAGGCGGCGATTGCTGCGGTGCATGCCGAAGCATCGACGGCAGCGCAGACGGACTGGGCGGAGATTGTCGGGCTTTATGACGTGTTGCAGCGGCATTGGCCGTCAGCCGTGGTGGAGCTGAACCGGGCGGTGGCGCTGGCGAAGCGGGATGGGCCGGAGGTTGGCTTGCGGGCGGTCGAGGGGATTCTGGAGCGGGGGGAGCTGCTGGACTATCACCTGGCGCATGTGGCACGGGCGGAGTTGCACTACCAGTTGGGGCAGGTGGAGGCGGCGCGAGCGGCGTGGCGCCAGGCGCTGGCCTTGACCCGACAGGAGCCGGAGCGGCGACATATCGAGCGGCGGCTGAAAGTCATTGAGTGATGTAGCCAGTACCGGCCTCTTCGCGGGCTTGCCCGCGAAGAGGCCGGTACTGGCTACATCAACCTTCAGCTGGCCACAAAGTTCGGCGGCGACACCAGCTCGACAGTCTGCTGTTTGCGCGGTGCCAGAATCTCGGCCTCACCCTCGACCACCAGCTCATCGTTCTGGTTGTACACATTGGTGGCGATACGCACCTTGAACTTCGGCAGCTTCTCAAGAATTTCCAGGCGCACGGTCAGGGTGTCGCCAATTTTCACCGGCTTCTGGAAGCTCATTTTCTGGCCCAGGTAGATGGTGCCAGGGCCGGGCAGGGTGCAGGCCACTGCTGCACTGATCAATGCGCCGCTGAACATGCCATGGGCAATGCGCTCGCGGAACATGCTCTTGGCGGCGAACTCGGCGTCCAGGTGCACCGGGTTGTGGTCGCCGGACATGGCGGCGAACAGCTGGATGTCGCGCTCTTCAACAGACTTCTTGTATTCGGCCTTCTGGCCGACTTCGAGGGCTTCGTAAGGCGTGTTGGTGACCTGGGACATCGGGGCTTCCTTAAGCGGTGGGCGAGGGCGGCTATCATTCACTGCGCACAGGGCGGCCAAGGGCCAGCGCCTGTTCAAGCCAGCCGAGAATATCGGCGGTGACCTCGTCACGGTTGGTTTCGTTGAGCACTTCGTGCCGCGCCTCAGGATAGACGCGCAGCTGTACATGTCGATTGCCGGTCGCGCGCAGGGCGTCGGCCAGATGGGTGAGACGCTTGCCGGCACTGACCGGATCACATTCACCACCGATCACCAGCATCGGCAAGTTCGGATCGATCTGCGCGAGGTTACTCGGCTGGCTGATCTGCGCCAAGCCTTGCAACAGGTCGAGCCACAGCTGGTTGCTGCAACGAAAGCCGCACAACGGGTCTTTGACGTACAGGTCGACTTCGGCCGGGTCGCGGCTGAGCCAGTCGAATGCCGTGCGGTTGGGCTTGAAAGCCTTGTTGAACGAGCCGAACGACACCCACTCGATCAGTGCACTTTTGCCCAACGGCCCCTGACGCCAGGCTTCCAGCCGGGCAATCTGCCGGGCCACGCGGTAAAGCGTCGCCGGCTGGTAGTTGGAGCCACTCAGGATGGCCCCGTGCAGGCTGGCACTGTGGTGCAGCAGGTAGGCCTGGGCGATGTAGCTGCCCATGCTGTGGCCGAACAGGAACAGCGGTGTGCACGGGTATTGCTGACCGATGTGCTGGGCCACCCGGCCGAGGTCGTTGACCACGGCATTCCAGCCATGATGGCGGGCGAACAGGCCGAGGTTGCCCTGTTCGGCAGTGCGCCCGTGACCGCGCTGGTCGGCCGCGAACAGGGCAAAGCCGGCCTCGCTCAAGGCCTGCCCCAGGCGTTGGTAGCGCCCGGCATGCTCGGCCATGCCATGGGCCAGCAGCACCACGGCTTTCGCCGGTTTGGCCGGCAGCCATTGGTGCACATACAGGCTGCAGTGCTCGCTGGCGGGTAGCCAGAAGGCGTCGTGAGGCATGGCGGGTCCTTGTGCGCACAGGTACCCGAACAGTGTATGCACAACCGGCCGGATTGCAGGAAGGGCACAAATAAGATTCACAATGTTAATGGCGGCACTTGGCGTATATGCCACCTTGGACTTACCTGTTAACGTCGGATCAACGCCTGTTCGCCGGCTGGCGATCAGGTAATGGACTAAAGGACGCAGTGCAGGTCCAGGCAGAGGAACAATAATAAATGCAAGCCGACTTCTGGAATGACAAGCGCCCGGCGGGCGTGCCTTCCACCATCGACATCAATGCATACACCTCGGTCGTCGAGGTGTTCGAGCGCTCCTGCAAGCGCTTTGCCGACCGCCCGGCGTTCAGCAACCTGGGGGTGACCCTGACTTACGCCGAGCTGGAGCGCCGTTCAGCCGCCTTCGCCGGCTGGTTGCAGCAGCACACCGACCTCAAACCGGGTGACCGCATCGCGGTGCAGATGCCCAACGTGCTGCAGTATCCCATCGCCGTCTTCGGTGCCATGCGCGCCGGCCTGATCGTGGTCAACACCAACCCGCTGTACACCGAGCGCGAAATGCGCCACCAGTTCAAGGACAGCGGCGCGCGCGCACTGGTGTACCTGAACATGTTTGGCAAGCGTGTGCAGGAGGTGTTGCCCGATACCGGCATCGAATACCTGATCGAGGCGAAGATGGGCGACCTGCTGCCCACCGCCAAAGGCTGGCTGATCAACACCGTGGTCGACAAAGTGAAGAAGATGGTGCCGGCCTATCACTTGCCCCAGGCGGTATCGTTCAAACAGGTGCTGCGCCAAGGGCGCGAGCTGTCACCCAAACCGGTGCCGCTGAGCCTGGACGACATCGCCGTGCTGCAATACACCGGCGGTACTACCGGCTTGGCCAAAGGCGCGATGCTCACCCACGGCAACTTGGTGGCCAACATGCTGCAGGTGCTGGCCTGCTTCTCGCAGCACGGCCCCGACGGGCAAAAGCTGCTCAAGGACGGGCAAGAGGTGATGATCGCGCCGCTGCCGCTATACCACATCTATGCCTTTACCGCGAACTGCATGTGCATGATGGTCACCGGTAACCACAACGTGCTGATTACCAACCCACGGGATATCCCGGGCTTCATCAAGGAGCTGGGCAAGTGGCGTTTCTCCGCACTGCTGGGGCTGAATACCCTGTTCGTTGCGCTGATGGATCACCCGGGGTTCCGTCAGCTGGACTTCTCGGCGCTGAAGGTCACCAACTCCGGCGGCACTGCGCTGGTCAAGGCCACTGCCGAGCGCTGGGAAGCGCTTACCGGATGCCGCATCGTCGAGGGCTACGGCCTGACCGAAACCTCGCCGGTGGCCAGCACCAACCCCTATGGCAAGCTTGCCCGACTGGGCACGGTGGGCATCCCGGTGGCGGGTACCGCATTCAAGGTGATCGACGATGACGGCAACGAGATGCCGCTGGGCGAGCGGGGCGAGTTGTGCATCAAGGGCCCGCAGGTGATGAAGGGCTACTGGCAGCAGCCCGAGGCCACGGCCCAGGCCCTGGATGCGGACGGCTGGTTCAAGACCGGTGATATTGCGGTGATCGACCCGGACGGTTTTACCCGCATTGTCGACCGCAAGAAGGACATGATCATCGTCTCGGGCTTCAACGTTTACCCCAACGAGATCGAGGATGTGGTGATGGGCCACCCCAAGGTCGCCAACTGTGCAGCCATCGGCGTGCCGGACGAGCGTTCCGGCGAGGCGGTGAAGCTGTTCGTGGTGCCGCGTGAGGGGGGGCTGAGCGTGGATGAGCTCAAGGCCTACTGCAAGGCCAACTTTACCGGCTACAAGGTGCCCAAGCACATTGTGCTGCGCGAGTCGTTGCCGATGACGCCGGTGGGCAAGATCTTGCGGCGGGAGCTGCGCGACATCGCTTAATGCCGGGTTGGCTGCTTCGCGGGCTTGCCCGCGAATGCCTTTAAACGGCTCTAACCGGCTTGTTACAGCCTGATCTGCGACATTTTGGTTAAAAACTCTAAAAATGACTTGTATTGTTCATTGAGTCATTTTTGTGACTGTAAGGCCTGTTTTGGCCTCTAGGCGACCCCAGGCAAAGCTGTTACTCTCGGCCCGCTTTCAGACGATCCGGTTTGCAACGAACCGCCGTCTCATATCAATAATAAGCGCATCGACGCGCCAATCGAACTTCGCTGTTGCTGAAGGAGTGGGCTTCCATGATCGAACATTTTTGGAAGGATAAGTACCCAGCCGGGATTACGGCGGAAATCAATCCTGACGAATTCCCCAATATCCAGGCAGTACTCAAGCAATCCTGCCAACGCTTTGCCGACAAACCGGCCTTTAGCAACCTGGGCAAGACTATCACTTATGGCGAGTTGTATGCGCTGTCGGGGGCGTTTGCGGCCTGGCTGCAGCAGCACACCGACCTCAAGCCGGGTGACCGCATTGCCGTGCAACTGCCCAATGTCCTGCAATACCCGGTCGCGGTATTCGGTGCCATGCGTGCCGGGCTGATCGTGGTCAACACCAACCCGCTGTACACCGTGCGGGAGATGGAACACCAGTTCAACGACTCCGGCGCCAAGGCCCTGGTGTGTCTGGCCAACATGGCCCACCTGGCTGAAAAGGTGGTGCCCAAGACCCAGGTCAGGCACGTTATCGTCACCGAAGTGGCCGACCTGCTGCCGCCGCTCAAGCGCTTGCTGATCAACAGCGTGATCAAGTACGTGAAGAAGATGGTACCGGCCTACAACCTGCCGCGTGCCATACGCTTCAACGACGCGTTGGCATTGGGCAAGGGCCAGCCGGTAACCGAGGCCAACCCGCAGGCCAACGACGTGGCGGTGCTGCAGTACACCGGCGGCACCACGGGCGTGGCGAAGGGGGCGATGCTGACCCACCGCAACCTGGTGGCCAACATGCTGCAGTGCCGGGCGCTGATGGGCTCCAACCTGCACGAAGGCTGCGAAATCCTTATCACGCCGCTGCCGCTGTACCACATCTATGCCTTTACCTTCCATTGCATGGCGATGATGCTGATCGGCAACCACAACGTGCTGATCAGCAACCCGCGTGACCTGCCGGCCATGGTCAAGGAACTGGGCAAGTGGAAGTTCAGCGGCTTTGTCGGCCTCAACACCCTGTTCGTTGCCCTGTGCAACAACGAGGCGTTCCGCGCCCTGGACTTTTCAGCGCTGAAAATCACCCTGTCGGGCGGCATGGCCTTGCAACTGAGCGTGGCCGAACGCTGGAAGGCCGTTACCGGCTGCGCCATCTGCGAAGGTTACGGCATGACCGAAACCAGCCCGGTGGCGGCGGTGAACCCGGCAGAGGCCAACCAGGTGGGTACCATCGGTATTCCGGTGCCTTCGACCCTGTGCAAGATCATCGACGACGCCGGCAACGAGTTGCCTTTGGGTGAAGTGGGCGAGCTGTGCGTCAAGGGCCCGCAGGTGATGAAGGGCTACTGGCAGCGCGAAGACGCCACCGCCGAAATCCTCGACAGCGAAGGCTGGCTGAAAACCGGTGACATCGCCCTGATCCAGGCGGACGGCTACATGCGCATTGTCGATCGCAAGAAGGACATGATCCTGGTCTCGGGCTTCAACGTGTACCCCAACGAACTGGAAGATGTGCTGGCGGCCTTGCCGGGCGTGTTGCAGTGCGCTGCCATTGGCGTGCCGGACGAGAAGTCGGGTGAAGTGATCAAGGTGTTCATCGTGGTCAAGCCGGGCATGACCCTGACCAAGGAGCAGGTGATGGAGCACATGCGTGCCAACGTTACCGGCTACAAGGTACCGCGCCAGATCGAATTCCGTGATTCGTTGCCAACTACCAACGTGGGCAAGATCCTGCGTCGCGAGCTGCGTGATGAAGAGCTGAAGAAGCAGGGCCTGAAGAAGATCGCCTGATAGACCTCACTGGTCTCTTCGCGGGCACGCCCGCTCCCACAGGTATCGCGCTGAGCCAGAGGGCTGCGCTGTAACTGTGGGAGCGGGCGTGCCCGCGAATGCTTCAGCGCAGTTTCTCAAGCAACTGGTAGTACCACATCCCCGCCGCCAGCAGCGGGTTCCCCAGCAAGTCCCCCATCGGCACCCGCACATGCTTGCACTGCGCGAAAGTGTCGAACTTCTCCAGCGTCCCGGTCAACGCCTCGGCCATGATCTCGCCCATGATGTGGCTGGTGGCAATGCCATGCCCCGAGTAACCCTGGCAATACCACACGTTGTCCGACAGCTTGCCCAACTGCGGAATGCGGTTGACCACGATGCCCATGGCACAGCTCCACTGGAACTCGATCGGCACGCCCTTGAGCGCCGGGAAGGTGCGTTCGATGCACGGGCGCAGTTCGCCTTCGATGTCGCGTGAGTCCTTGCCCGAGTAATTGGCGCCGCCACCAAACAGCAGGCGTTTGTCGGCGGTCAGGCGGTAGTAGTCGAGCACGAAGCGGCAGTCGTATACCGCCAGGTCCTGCGGGTTGATCTGCTCGGCCAGCTCACCCAGCGGCGCGGTGGTGACGATGCCGCCCATGGCCGGGAATATCTTACCTTTGAGCTGGCGCTTTTCCAGCTTGTGATACACATCACCGGCCAGCATTACCTGGCGCGCTTCGACCCGGCCATGGGCAGTGACCACTGCCGGGCGCGGGCCGTGAACGATGTCCAGCACCTCGGAATTCTCGAAGATCAGTGCACCCAGGCTGTAGGCCGCACGGGCTTCACCCAGGCACAGGTTGAGCGGGTGCAGGTGCAGGTTGCGCAGGTTTTTCAGTGCGCCCAGGTACAGCGGGCTTTGCAGGTGATCGGCCACTGCCGCACGGTCCAGCAATTGCACCTGCTCGCCCATGCCACGGCGGCGGGCCTCGGCCTCGAAGGCGCGCAGTTCGTCCATGTGCGAAGGTTTCATTGCCGCATGCAGGTGGCCGCGCTTGAGGTCGCAGTCGATGCCATAGCGCGCCACGCGCTGCTCGATCACCTGATGTCCGCGCCAGCGCAGGTGCCAGATGAAGTCGTCGACTTCGCCACCCAGGTGGTTGCGCATCTGCGAGCGCATGGCCTCATCACCCGACAGGCTGCCGGTGACCTGGCCACCATTGCGCCCGCTGGCACCCCAGCCGATGCGGTTGGTTTCGACGATGGCCACCTTCAGGCCACGCTCGGCCAGCTCCACCGCCGTGGCCACGCCGGTAAAGCCTCCGCCGATGATGGCCACATCCACCTGCACCGTGCCCTTGAGTTGCGGGTACTCGGTGCGGTCGTTGAGGGAGGCGGTGTAATAGGACGGCGCACGCTGCGCCGGGCCTTTGTTCAATGCTGCGTTCATGGGTGTTCCTTGTTAGGTAGGGGCTCAGGCCTGGTGCAGGTACCAGCGCCAGTCCTGCTCGCTGACTTCGGCCATGAACTGGCGGTACTCGGCACGCTTTACCTTCAGGTACACGCCAAGGAAGTCGTCGCCCAAGGCTTCGCGAGCCCAATGGGAATGCTGCAGGGCATCGAGGGCGGTCAGCCAGTCGGTGGGCAGGTGCTCGGTGGCCTGGGCATAGCCGTTGCCTTCCACCGGTGCGCCTGGGTCCAGCTGTTCGCGGATGCCGCGATGGCTGGCAGCGAGGATCGCTGCGGCAGCCAGGTAAGGGTTGGCGTCGGCGCCGCAAATGCGGTGCTCTACATGCCGGCTGTTGGCCGGGCCGCCGGGCACGCGCAGGCTCACGGTGCGGTTGTCCACGCCCCAGGTCGGCGCCAGCGGCGCATAGCTGTTGGCCTGGAAGCGGCGGAACGAGTTGGCATTGGGGCAAAACAGCAGCAGCGAGTCGCGCAGGTGGCGCAGCATGCCCGCCACGGCCTGGCGCAGCAGCGGGGTGCCGGCCTTGTCTTCGCTGGCGAACAGGTTGTTGCCCGTGCTGTCGGCCAGGCTCAGGTGCATGTGCATGCCGGTGCCGGCCAGGTTGGCAAACGGCTTGGCCATGAAGCAGGCCTGCATGCCGTGGGCGTGGGCCACGCCTTTAACCAGGCGCTTGTAGCGCACGGCCTGGTCCATTGCCTGCAGGGCGTCGCCGTGTTCGAGGGTAATTTCCACCTGGCCGGGGGCGTACTCGGAAATCGCAGTGCGCGCCGGGATGCCCTGCGCCTTGCAGGCGGCGTACAGGTCGGCGAGGAAGGGTTCGATCTGTTCCAGTTCACGCAGGCCATAGACCTGGGTGCTGCGCGGGCGGCCGCCATCATTGTCCAGTGCCGGTTGCGGGCAGCCCTGGGCGTCACGCTCCTGGTCGAGCAGGTAGAACTCCAGTTCGCAGGCCATCACCGGGCGGTAACCGTCGGCTTTTAGCGCCTCGATGGTGCGTAGCAGCACATGGCGCGGGTCGGCGATGCTGGCTGGCAGGCCTTCGCTGGGGTGCATGCTGACCTGCACTGCGGCGGTCGGCACCCGGCGCCAGGGCAGACGCACCAGGCTGCCTTCGAGTGGGTAGGCGCGGCAGTCGATGTCGCCCACATCCCACACCAGGCCCGAGTTTTCAACGTCGTCGCCGTTCAGGGTCAGGCCAAGGATAGTGCTGGGCAGCGGCCGGCCGGTCTGGTACACGGCCAACAGTTCATCACGGTGCAGCAGCTTGCCGCGTGGTACGCCGTTGGCGTCGAGGATGAACAGCTCGAACAACTCGACATCGGGGTTTTCAGCCAGGAAACGGGTAGCCTGCTCTACAGGTGCAAAGTGCATGATGAATTCGCTCACAAGCGCACAGGACATTCGCGCAAAACGCGCGGTCCAGTTGAGTCAAACGGCCAGACGATGGCCGGGTTTGGTCACAAAGGCGTGAGCGAGCAGTCCGGTGGGCGCGCGTGGCGGCAGTGCCACAGTGCCCAGAAGGCGAGGATGATGTGCACCAGCGGATTTTCCCCGGCACGGCTCCGGGCCTTCGGTAGCGAAGGGCGGGAAGACGGTGGGGCGATGGGCTGGGCGGGAGTCATGCTTTTGATACTCACATGCGGCGTAAGGTTGATTAAAGCAGTGAATGGCAACCTTTACATCGCACATGGCTAAACATTTGTGCGGCTGCCACTGGCCTCTTCGCGGGCGCACCCGCTCCCACAGGGAGCCCACAGGTCTGAGCCCTGATGCGATCCCTGTGGGAGCGGGCAAGCCCGCGAAGAGGCCGGTACAGGCAGCAGAAAACCGGCAAATCTGCGACAATCGCCCAACTTTCCGAATGCCGATCATGAAAAAGCAGGCTCACCTGCATCACTAAAAAGCCCCATGACTGACCACGCCATCGACAAACTGTTGCAAAACCTCGACCACGCCATGATTGCCGACCGCCATCGTCTGCGCCGGCAACTGCACGAACTGCGCAAGCGCCCCGACGAAGCGAAGCTTTCGCAGTGGGTGGAAAAGGTCCAGGCGTCCTGCGCCCAGGTCACTTCACGTCAGCAGAGCGTGCCGACCGTGCGCTACGACGACAACCTGCCGATCGCCGCCAAGCGTGACGAAATCAAGAAGGCCCTGGCCGAAAACCAGGTGCTGGTGATCGCCGGCGAAACCGGTTCGGGCAAGACCACCCAGCTGCCGAAGATTTGCCTGGAACTGGGCCGTGGCAGCCATGGCCTGATCGCCCACACCCAGCCACGCCGGATCGCCGCGCGCAGCGTGGCAGCGCGGGTTGCCGAAGAACTGGGCACGCCGCTGGGCGGGCTGGTCGGTTACCAGGTACGTTTCGAAGACCAGAGCGATGCCAATACCTTGGTCAAACTCATGACCGATGGCATCCTGCTGGCCGAAACCCAGTACGACCGCTTTCTTGAGCGCTACGACACGATCATCGTCGACGAAGCCCATGAACGCAGCCTGAACATCGACTTCCTGCTCGGCTACCTGAAGACACTGCTGCATCGCCGGCCGGACCTGAAACTGATCATCACGTCGGCCACCATCGATCTGGAACGCTTTTCCAAACACTTCGATGGCGCGCCAATTATCGAGGTGTCCGGGCGTACCTTCCCGGTGGAAACCTGGTACCGCCCGCTCACCAGCGAGCAGGACGAGGAAGGCAACCAGATCGAGGACGACCTCACCGTCGACCAGGCCATCCTCGCCACCCTGGACGAGCTGGCGCACCACGAACGCAGTGAAGGCAAAGGCCCGGGCGATGTGTTGATCTTCTTGCCCGGCGAGCGGGAAATCCGCGATGCCGCTGAAATTCTGCGCAAGGCGCAGTTGCGCCACACCGAGATTTTGCCGCTGTACGCACGCCTGTCGCCGGCCGAGCAACAGCGTATCTTCCAGCCGCACACCGGGCGCCGTGTGGTGCTGGCCACCAACGTGGCCGAAACCTCGCTGACCGTGCCGGGCATCCGCTACGTGATCGACACCGGCACCGCACGCATCAGCCGCTACAGCTACCGCGCCAAAGTGCAGCGCCTGCCCATCGAAGCTGTGTCCCAAGCCAGTGCCAACCAGCGTAAAGGCCGTTGCGGCCGGGTCGAGCCGGGCATTTGCGTACGCCTGTACAGCGAAGAGGACTTCAACAGCCGGCCGGCGTTTACCGACCCGGAGATTCTGCGCACCAACCTGGCGGCGGTGATCCTGCAGATGTTGCACCTGCGCCTGGGCGCGATCGATGCGTTCCCGTTCATCGAGCCGCCGGATGGCAAGGCCATCAGCGATGGCTTCAACCTGTTGCAGGAACTGTCGGCGGTCAACCGCGAAAACCAGCTGACCCCGATTGGCCGCCAACTGGCGCGCCTGCCCATCGACCCGCGGCTGGGCCGCATGCTGCTCGAAGGCGCCCGACTGGGCAGCCTGCAGGAAGTGCTGATCGTTACCAGCGCACTGTCGGTGCAAGACCCGCGCGAGCGCCCACCGGAGCGTCAGCAGGCGGCCGATCAGGCTCATGCGCAATGGAAGGACGTGGACTCCGACTTCGCCGCGCTGGTCAACCTGTGGCGCGGCTTTGAAGAGCAACGCCAGGCGCTGACGGCCAACCCGCTGCGCAACTGGTGCCGCAAGCATTTCCTGAATTACTTGCGCCTGCGCGAGTGGCGCGATGCCCACCGCCAGCTGGCGCTGATCTGCCGTGACCTGCAGTTGACGGTGAACAAGGAACCGTCCGACTACCAGAAGATGCACAAGGCCATCCTCAGCGGCCTGCTCAGCCAGATCGGCCAGAAGACCGAAGAGGGCGACTACCAGGGGGCGCGTCAACGGCGTTTCTGGGTGCACCCGTCTTCGGGCCTGGGGCGCAAGCGACCGCAGTGGGTCATGGCCGCGGAACTGGTCGAGACCACCAAGCTGTATGCGCGCATGGTCGCCAAGATCGAGCCGGACTGGATCGAGCCGCTGGCCGGCCATTTGGTCAAGAAAAACCACTTCGAACCACACTGGGAGAAGAAGCGCGGGCAGGTGGTGGCTTATGAGCAGATCACCCTGTACGGCCTGATTCTGGTCGGCCGCCGCCCGGTGCATTTCGGCCCGATCGACCCGGTCACTTCGCGTGAGCTGTTCATCCGCGAGGGCTTGGTGGGTGGCGAAATACAGTCGCGGGCCAAGTGCCTGGCGGCCAACAAACGCCTGCTCGAAGAACTCGACGAGCTGGAGGCCAAGGCCCGCCGGCGTGACATTTTGGCTGACGAGGAAACGCTGTACGCCTTCTACGAAGCGCGCCTGCCGGCGGAAATCCACCAGACCGCGACCTTCGACAGCTGGTACCGCATGGGCAGCCAGAAGGATGCCAACCTGCTGATCATGCGTGAGGAAGACGTGCTGGCCCGCCAGGCTAGCGAAGTCACTGCCGCGCAGTACCCCGACAGCATGCAGGTCGGCGAGCTGCGCCTGCCGCTGAGCTACCACTTTGAACCCGGCCACCCGCGTGACGGCGTGACCGTGCGGGTGCCGGCACCGTTGCTGCCAAGCCTGCCCGGCGAGCGCCTGGAATGGCTGTTGCCAGGCCTGCTGGAAGCCAAGTGCGTGGCGCTGATACGCAACCTGCCCAAGGCCCTGCGCAAGAACTTCGTGCCGGTGCCGGACTTCGTCAAGGCTTCGCTGGCGCGTATGACCTTCGGTCAGGGCGCACTGCCGCAGGCTTTGGGCCAGGAGCTGCTGCGCATGACCGGTGCGCGGGTGTCCGACGAAGCCTGGGACGAGTCGGTCCAGCTGGTCGAAGGCCACCTGCGCATGAACATCGAAGTGGTCGACGGCCAGGGCAAGTTCCTTGGCGAGGGCCGCGATCTGGCCGAGCTGACCGCGCGCTTTGCTGCCGCCAGCCAGGCTGCCCTGGCAGTGCCGCGCACTGAAAAGAGCGAGCAGCCGGTGCAGGCCAAGGCCTTCAGCGAAGTGAAGCAGACCGCCCAACAGAAGATTGCCGGTCTGTCGATGACCGTGTACCCGGCGTTGGTGGAAGAGGGCGGTAGCGTGCGCGAAGGGCGTTTCTCGACCCAGGCCGAAGCCGAGTTCCAGCACCGCCGCGCCCTGCAGCGCCTGTTGTTGCAGCAACTGGCCGAGCCGGCCAAGTACCTGCGCGGCAAGCTGCCGGGCCTGACCGAGCTTGGCCTGCTGTACCGTGAAATGGGCCGGGTCGAGGCACTGGTCGAGGACATCCTGCTGGCCAGCCTGGACAGCTGTATCCTTGAAGGCGAACAGCCGTTACCGCGTGATGGTGCGGCCTTGGCCGGGCTGGCTGAGCGTAAGCGCGGCAACTGGGCCGAATATGCCGAGCGGCTGGCGCGCCTGACGCTGGAGGTGCTGAAGCTGTGGCATGGGCTGCAGAAGCGCTTCAAGGGCAAGATCGACCTGACCCAGGCGGTGGCGCTGAACGACATCAAGCAACAGCTGGGCAACCTCGTGTACCCGGGCTTTGTGCGTGAAACGCCCGGGGTTTGGTTCAAGGAGCTGCCGCGTTACCTCAAGGCGGTGGAGCTGCGCCTGGAGAAGCTGGGTTCGCAGGTGCAGAAGGACCGGGTATGGAGCGGTGAGCTGGCCAATTTGTGGGCACAGTACAAGGCCCGTGCCGACAAGCATGCCCAGGAAGGCAAGCGCGATGAGCAACTGACGTTGTACCGCTGGTGGCTGGAGGAATACCGGGTGTCGCTGTTTGCCCAGCAGTTGGGCACCAAGGTGCCGATTTCCGACAAAAGATTGAGCAAACAGTGGAGTCAGGTGGAAGGCTAACCTGCCCGATTTGTGGCAAACTTCAGGGAGTTTGGGGCCGCGTTGCGGCCCTTCGCGGGCGAACCCGCTCCCACAGGGTGCACGTACGCCCCTGAATTGGTACTAAAGTGCCACTAACTTGTCATATTCCCAGCCAGCGCCCTGTGGCGATGGCCTTTGACCAGAGGAACGACCGTGCATAATGTCGTGATCAGCGGCACCGGCCTGTACACCCCGGCCCAGAGCATTTCCAATGAAGAACTGGTGGCTTCCTTCAACGCCTGGTCGCAGCAGTTCAACCAGGACAACGCCGCTGCCATCGAGCGCGGTGAAGTTGAAGCAGCGCCGCTGTCCGATGCGGCCTTTATCGAAAAGGCCTCGGGCATCAAGAGCCGCTTCGTGATGGACAAGGCTGGCATCCTCGACCCGCAGCGCATGAAACCACGCCTGCCCGAGCGTTCCAACGACGAGCCCTCGGTGCTCTGCGAAATGGCCGTGGCCGCTGCCCGCCAGGCCCTGGAGCGCGCTGGCCGCACAGCTGCCGATGTCGATGGCGTGATCGTCGCCTGCTCCAACCTGCAGCGCCCGTACCCGGCCATCGCCATCGAAGTGCAACAGGCGCTGGGCATCCAGGGCTTTGCCTTCGACATGAACGTCGCCTGCTCGTCGGCCACCTTCGGCATCCAGACTGCCGCCAACAGCGTGGCCCTGGGCCAGGCGCGTGCGGTGCTGATGGTCAACCCGGAAGTGTGCACCGGGCACCTGAACTTCCGTGACCGCGACAGCCATTTCATTTTCGGTGATGCCGCCACTGCGGTGTTGCTCGAGCGTGCCGACAAGGCCACCTCGGCGCACCAGTTCGACATCATCAGCACCAAGCTGTGGACCGAGTTTTCCAACAACATCCGCAACAACTTCGGCTTCCTCAACCGGGCAGCGGAAGAGGGCGAGGGCGCCGCAGACAAGCTGTTCATCCAGGAAGGCCGCAAGGTGTTCCGTGAGGTGTGCCCGAAGGTGGCCGAGCTGATCGGTGAGCACCTGCAGGAAAATGGCCTGCAACCGAGCGATGTGAAGCGCTTCTGGCTGCACCAGGCCAACCTCAGCATGAACCACCTGATCGTCAAGAAGTTGCTGGGGCGTGAAGTGGCCGAGGAAGATGCGCCGGTGATTCTGGACCGCTATGCCAATACGAGTTCGGCAGGGTCGGTGATTGCCTTCCACCTGTATCAGGACGACCTGGCCAAGGGGTCGTTGGGCGTATTGAGCTCGTTTGGTGCAGGGTATTCGATTGGTAGCGTGATTCTGCGCAAGCGCTGATCCTTAGTCAGCCTGTACCGGCCTCTTCGCGGGCGAGCCCGCGAAGAGGCCGGCGCATTTCTCACAGGCAAAAAAAGCGGGAAACGCCGGATGGGGTCGGCATTTCCCGCTTCAGGTGAAGCAGAGGAGAGTGGTGCTTAGAACTTGGCTTCCAGGTCCACCTGCAGCGTGTCTACATCAGCATCGCTGTTCGGCAGATTGGAGTAGTCGGTCTTGGCCATCATGTAGGCCGCGCCCAGGGCGAAGTTCTTGTCGATTTCGTAACCCACCTTGAACTTGTGGCCACGGGAACCGGTGAAGCCGTTACCGAAGTCGGAGTCGGTGAACAGGCTGACAACACCGTTACGCTGTACGTCGCGGTAGTTGTAGTCCAGGCTCCAGGCGCCGATCTTGCTCTTCAAACCAGCCAGCCAGGCCTTGTCCTTGCCGTCGGTGCTTTCGGTGTTCTTGACGAACTGGCCGTAAGCCGACAGTGGAATGGCGAAACCGGTGAAATCGACCTGACCGAAGCCTTCAACCAGGTTGAACTCGTCGGTGGTGTTGCCCAGCGAGCGCAGAGCAGCCGAGGCCTTGTCGTTGTCGTAGCCGTATACGCTGCCGCCAACGGTAACCTTGACGGTGTCAGCCGCGTTGAACTTGGTACCCAGCTGGGCCGCGTACAGTTGCGCGTCGTGCTTGAACTGCACGCCGTCGCCGTCGACGTTGTCCTTCAGGTTGTAGTGGCCGATGCTGCCGAACACTTCGGCCGGGCCGAGGTTGGTCTTGTAGGTAGCTGCCACGCCTTCCGGGTTGATGTCGCTGTCCCAGATGATGTCGCCCATGCTCACCCATGGCTGCATCATCTTGCCGCCAATCAGGTGCAGGTTAGGTACGGCAGTCGGGTGCCAGTCGAGGTAGGCCAGGTCGACCCACAGCGATTTCTTCTCGAAGTAGTTGTCCAGGCTCTGGTTGGTCGAACGGGCATCGGCGCTGCTGCCGGTGGCCACACGCACGCCAGCGTCAACCTGCGGGTTGATCTCGCTGTAGAAGCCGACACGGGCACGTACGCGCTCACGGTCCTGGTTGCCGCTGCGGGAGATCGGGTTGTCAACGTTGACGTCTTCGTAACGCAGGCGCACATCACCCTTGATCTGGGTCTTGGCGGCCCATGCCACTTTCTGTTCGAAGTTGCTCATCCGTTCAGACTGAGCTTTCTGGTCGGCCCTTTCCTTGGTTTCTTTTGCCAGGTCGCCCTGCAGTTCGTTGTACTGCGCCTGGTTGATCGAGCCGTTGGCGCGGAGCATTTCGAGCAGCTTGGCGTCGACAGCAGCACTGGCCGGGGCGCTCAGAGCCAGCATCATGCCGGTGAGGCTCACTCCGGTAAGTGTAGAAACAAGACGCATAAGGTTCTCCCTACTGAAAAAAATGGGGGAGGCTCAAGCGCCTGCCCCTGCGTTGGCATGTCTTCGGAAAGGGCCTGACTAGACAGGTTCTGAGGTTCCGGAAAACAGGCGCAAGTATTGCGGGGGCCAATGACAGATTAATGTCTAATTAGTGGCACTGCGGTTAAGTAATTGAGAATAAAAGGGTCAGCCCGACGTTCGTCATTTGAGTGCCGGGCCTTCCTTGAGGATACTGAAGGCCTTCACACAGCGAGCCGAAACCGTGACCAGCCTGTACAGCCTTGCCCATTTGCGTGATCTTCCGGCAGCCACCTGGGACGCCCTGGTGCCCGCAGGCCAACCGTTCCTGCGCCATGCCTTCCTCAGTGCGATGGAGGACAGCGGCAGCGTGCAGCGCAGCACGGGATGGGCTGCCGAGCACCTGGTGCTGGAGCGTGACGGGCAGGTGAGGGCGTTGTTGCCGGCTTACCGCAAGTGGCATTCGTTTGGCGAGTACGTTTTCGACCATGGCTGGGCCGATGCCTGTGAGCGGGCAGGTATTGCCTACTACCCCAAGCTGCTGGGGGCAGTACCGTTCAGCCCGGTCAGCGGCCCACGCCTGTTGGCGGCGGACCCTGCCGACGGTTTGATGATGCTGCAGGCCATGCCCGAGTACCTTGGCAAGGGCGGGTTATCCGGTGCGCACATCAACTTCACCGACCCGGCACTGGACACACAGCTGGCAGGCCTGCCGGGCTGGATGGAGCGCCTTGGGTGTCAGTTCCATTGGCGCAACCGGGGCTACAGGGACTTTCAGGACTTTCTCGACAGCCTGAGTTCGCGCAAGCGCAAGCAGATGCGCAAGGAGCGTGAGCAGGTGGCCGGGCAGGGCATTGATTTTCGCTGGTACCGTGGCGATGAGCTGGACGAGGCGCAGTGGGATTTCGTCTTCCTGTGCTACGCCAACACCTATGCGGTGCGCCGCCGTGCCCCCTACCTGACCCGCGCATTTTTCAGCCTGCTGGCCGAGCGCATGCCCGAGGCTGTGCGGGTGGTGATGGCGCGTCAGGGTGGGCGCGATGTGGCGATGGCGCTGAGCCTGGTGGGGGGCGACAGCCTGTTTGGTCGTTACTGGGGCTGCCTGGATGAATTCGACCGGTTGCATTTCGAGACGTGTTTCTACCAGGGCATGGACTTTGCCATTGCCGAGGGCTACCAGCGTTTCGATGCCGGGGCGCAGGGGGAGCACAAGTTGATACGCGGGTTCGAGCCGGTGTTGACGCGGTCGTGGCATTACCTGCTGCACCCCGGGTTGCGGCGGGCGGTGGAGGATTTCCTGGCGCAGGAGCGGGAAGGGGTAAGGGGGTATGCCGAGGAGGCACGGGGAATGTTGCCCTTCCGCCAGGAATGATGCCTTCGGTGATGCAGGTTGGCTTTGGTGCGCCTCTAATCTAGAAACTGACCGAAGCCGACAGCCGAGCCGTACGTGGCGCCCCCTGGAACAGGTAGTTATCCCCCAGGTAATCCCCTGCATCACGCCAGTAGCGTTTGTCGAACACGTTATCAACGGTCAGCCGTAGCACCGTGTCATACCCGGCAATACGCGTTCGGTAGCGGCTGCCAAGATCGAATACCGCATAGCCGCCAACCTCCACGTTTCCCGCCTGGCTCGCAGACTTGCCGGCGCTGTAGCGCGCCCCGCCCAGCAACGCCAGGCCTGGCACCGGCAGTGTGTATTCTGCCTGCAGCGCTGCCCGGAACCTGGGCACGTTGATCGCCTGATGGCCTTCATAGGCCTCGGTGCCGCTGTTTTGCACCCGCGCCCGAATGGCCGCAGCGCTGGCTTGCACCTGCAGGTTGTGGGTCACCCAGCCGCTGACGCCCAGTTCCAGGCCGGTGTTTTTCTGCTGGCCTTGCTGCACATAGGTGAAGTTGCCGGCGCCGTCCGGGCGTGCGTACTGGTAGGCCTGGCGGATCTGGAACAGCGCGGCGCTGAAGCTCACACCTTGCCAATCGTGCTTCAGGCCCAGTTCCAGTTGGTGCGAGGTAGTGGGCGCGAGGATTTCGAATTTGTTCAGCGCAAACCACGGCGCTGTGCCGCCGGCCGACAGGCCTTTGGAATAGCTGGCGTATACCGTGGTATCCGGCTGCGGTTTGTATATAAGCGCTGCGTTAGGCAGCAACTCGTACTGCCGGGTGTGGCGACCAGTTGCGCCGTCTTCATTCCAGGTTTTCTCGTCCAGGCGTACTTCACGTGCACCCAGCACGATCTGCCATTGCTCGTTGAAGCTGATTCGGTCGCTGAAAAACAGCCCATACTGGCGGCTGTCCAGGCGACGCTCGCTTGACCTGATGGACTTATCGGATGGATCAAAAGCCGGTGCACCAGTATACAGGTTGCCTGTACCGACCCATTCCATATAGCTGGGTCGCTGATCCAGCGTACGCCGTTGCGCACTGGTCCCCACGGTCAGCTCATGACCCAAGCCCAACGCATCGAACCGCCCATTGAGCATGGCCTGCGCCTCATCGGTGCGGCGGGTGTCGTCGGGGCTGCGGAAGTCGTAGATGTCGTAGTCGCCATTGTTGCCGAAAAATGCGCCTTCGCTCGAACCCCAGGCGAACGAACTGTAGTCGTCGATCACCACCTTGCTGCGCGAGGCACTCAAGGTGCCGGTCCAGGCCTCGTTGAAGCGGTACTCGAAGCGCCCGCCCAGGTTCAGCGAGTCGTTCTGCACCGGCTTGGCCCAATCCTGGTAGGCCAGGCGGTCATCCGGGTCGATGCCGTGGGGCACTTCAGTGCCGCCCAGTAATTGGTAACCCGGCACCGAGCGCTGTTCGCGGTGCTGGTATTCGGCATCCAGCTGCAGGGTGGCATCCGGGTTGATCTGCCAGTCGAACGCCAGCGAGGCGAAGTCGCGCTTGCCGTCGGCGTGGTCGACGTAGGCGCGGATGTCTTCATGGGCCAGGTTGGCGCGCAGGCCAAACTGTTTTTCGCTGCCGAACCAGCCGCCCAGGTCGGTGGCCAGGTAGCGTTCGCCTTGCTCATTGGTCGATACCGTGACGCTGCGCACGTCTTCGGCACGCTTGGTCACGTAGTTGACCAAGCCGCCGGGCTCCGACATGCCGCTCTGCAGCCCTGACAGGCCCTTGAGCAACTCCACCTGCTGCTTGTTCTCCAGGGCCACGTTCTGCTCACCGGCGATGGTCTGGCCATTGATGCGGTAGCTGCTGGCGGCATTCAGCTCGAAGCCGCGCACATTGAAATTTTCGTAGTAGCCGATGGGGGCATAGCTGTCGCCAACCGAGGCGTCACTTTGCAGCACTTCGCTGAGCTTGCGCACCTGGCGGTCTTCCAGCAGTTGCTGGGTGAATACGCTGACCGAGGCGGGCGTATCGAGCAAGGGCGCGGGCTGCAAGCCACCCACCGCGGCCTGGCGTGCCTGGTAGCCATCGTTGGCATAGGTGTCGGACACCTGCAGCGGCGCCAGCACCACGCTGTCTTCGGCGAGCACATGGTGGCAATGCAGGGCCAAGCCCAGGCTGAGCAGGCTCAGGGGCAGGCGGGGGTGACGCGGTGGCATGCGGGGGCTCCGACCATGAAAAAGGCGGCATCTTAACAGCCGCCTTCTGCATAAAACGATCCGGGCCCCGCGATATTCAGTCCTGGTTGGCGGGCCGCTTGTGCTGCCGCCAGCTGTCATCGATCTTTGACCAGGTTTTGCCGTCGGTTATCGCCATGAGCTTGCGCCCATCCTTGAAGGTGGCCAGGAAGGTGGCTTCTTCCTCCTTGCCACCCAGCCACAGCCCGGCCAGCAACCCTACCGGGCCCGCCACCAGAGCGCCGGCCACACCCCAGCCCAGGGCGCTGCCCAGGCTGCGGCTTGATTCCAGGCTGGCCAGCCTGAGGTCGCTGATGCGCGCGAGTGAAATCCGCTCGCCCGGGGAGGGGCTGCGCGGGGTCTTGAGTGTGAGCGATCCGTTGCGATACTCGCCTTCACCTTGCAAGAAATCGCCGGATTGCACCGTGAGTCTTGTCATAAAGTCGTCCTGTCAGGGAAAGGGCATTGACCAGCGCCTACTGAGCGCTGCCCGGGCAGGCAAGTCAACGCCAATACGACGGAGGGTAGTGCGGTGCGATGTCGCCCCTGTGTCAATCAAACGGCCTTTCGATTGGCCAGCCCCCACGCCAGCAGCGCCAGCCCGCCTATCACCAGGCCTGCTACCACAATGCCCATCCAGCCCTGGTGCTGGAACAACTGTGTGCCCAGCAGCGAGCCCAGCGCCCCGCCAATGAAGTAGCAGGTGATGTACCCGGCATTCAGCCGCGTGCGTGCCTCGGGCCGCAGGGCAATCACTGCGTTCTGGTTGCTCACGTGCACCAGTTGCACTGCCAGGTCGAGCATCAGCACGCCCAGCAGCAAGGCCAGCAGCGACTGCTGGGCAAACCCCAGCGGCACCCACGACAGCAGCAACACGACCAAGCCCACAGTGGTACCCAGCGAGCCTTTGCCACGGTCGGCCAGCCGCCCGGCCCAGTTGGCCGACAGCGCACCCGCCGCACCAGCCAGACCGAACAGGCCGATCACGGCATCGGAATAGTGGTAGGGGCCTTGTGCGAGCAGAAACGCCAGCGGTGTCCAGAACAGTGCGAACAGGCTGAACGCCAGCAGCCCAAGCAGTGAGCGCAGGCGCAGCACGGGCTCTTCGAAGAACAGGCGGAACACCGAAGCGATCAGCGCCGGGTACTTTAGCCCAGCATGGCTGTGGTGCTGTGGCAAGCTGCGGTACAGGGCCAGGGCGGTAATCGCCATCAGCACGGCGGCCAGCACATAGATGCTACGCCAGCCGCCCAGTTCGGCCATGAACCCGGCTGCGGTGCGCGCCAGCAGGATCCCCAGCAGCAGGCCGCTCATCAGCGTGCCGACCGCACGGCCGCGCTGATTTGGCGCGCTCAGGGTCGCGGCCATGGGGACCAGGATCTGCGCCACCACCGAGAACAGCCCGGTGAGCGCCGTGCCCAGGATCAGCCAGGGCAGGCTCGGCGCACAGGCACTGATGACAAGGCCCAGCGTGGAAATAGCGGTCATAACGGTGATCAACCGGCGCTGCTCGAACAGGTCACCCAGCGGCGCAAGCAACAACAAGCCGGCGCCATAGCTGAGTTGGGCGGCGATGACGATGCTGCCGGCGCTGGCGGTGCTCAGGCCGAACTGCTCGGCGATGCTGTGCAGCAGTGGTTGGGCGTAGTAATTGCTGGCCACGGCCAGGCCGGTGGCGGTGGCCATCAGCAGGATCAGGGCGCGGCTGAGAGTGGGGGCGTTCATGCGGTTCTCGTGGCGGGCAGTAGTAAGTGGGAGGATTATCAGGAAGTGTCTGGCATGACACCAATGTATAGTTTTCAAATTATCCATCTTGAAAGCAGATAGATCTATGAACCTCAAGCAGCTCGAATATGCCCTTGCCGTTGCCGACACGGGCAGCTTTACCCGCGCGGCCGAGCGCTGCCATGTGGTGCAGTCGGCGCTTAGCCATCAGGTGGCGCGGCTGGAGGCACAGTTGGGCGTCAGCCTGTTCGAGCGTAGTTCGCGACGGGTGCGCCTGACCCCTGCCGGCGAGGCTTTTGTGCTTAGCGCCCGGCCGGCGGTGGAAGCGGCCCGGCGCATTGCCGATGACGTGGCGGCGGCTTGCGGACAGGTGCGAGGGCGACTGGCGATTGGTGAAATCAGCTCGCTCACGGCGTTGGACCTGGTCGACCTGCTGGCACTGTTTCATGGTCGTTTCCCGGATGTGGATGTGCGCTGGATCACGGCCAAGAGCGAATTGCTGATCGCCGATGTGGTCGAGCGGCGCCTGGATGTGGGCTTTATAGGCCTGTGGCAGGGCGAGGTCGTGCAGGGCGTGGAGCACCGCTTGCTGGCCAGGGAGGAACTGGTGGCGTTGTTGCCGGTTGGTCATCGACTTGCCGGCCGTACGCCGTTGGCGTTGGCCGACCTGGCGGACGAGGTGCTGGTGGACTTCCCTGAAGGCACCGGGGCACGGCGGCAGACGGATGAGGCGTTTCACGCCGCAGGGTTGCAGCGCCGGGTGCAGTTTGAAATCGGGCATGTGCGTCTGGTGGAAAAGTTTGTGCAGCGGGGCATGGCGGTGGGCCTGGTGCCGGAGCGGGTGGCCCAGGGCTTCGAAGGTGTGACGGTGGCGCGGTTGGTGGATGCGCCGGTGCGGCACTTGTATGCCGTGTGGTCCTCCAGCCCGACGCCCGCTGCCCGGGCTTTTCTGGAGGTGATGGAACAGCGGCTGGGGTCTGGGAGTGGATAAGCCTGTACCGGCCCTGTCGCCGGCACAGGCAGCCCATCAGCTCAAGCAGCAAACCCGCCATCAATCGTCAAGCTTGCCCCGGTGATGTACCCGGCCTCTGGGCCCGCGAGGTAAGCCACAAAGCTGGCAATCTCATCCGCCTCGCCATACCGCCCAATCGCCATCAGCGGGATCAGGCTCTCGGCAAACTCGCCGCTGGCCGGATTCATGTCGGTGTCCACCGGCCCTGGCTGCACGTTATTCACGGTAATGCCTTGCGGCCCCAGGTCACGGGCCATGCCGCGGGTCAGGCCAACCAGCGCCGACTTGCTCATGGCATAGGGTGCGCCACCGGCAAACGGCATGCGCTCGGCGTTGGTGCTGCCGATGTTGATGATGCGCCCGCCCTGGCCCATGTAGCGTGCGGCGGCCTGGCTGGCGACGAACACGCTGCGTACATTCACCGCCAGCATGCGGTCGAAGTCGGCCAGGTCGAATTCGGCTACCGGTGCCACTGCCAGCACGCCGGCGTTGTTGACCAGGATATCCAGTCGGCCGAAGGCCTTCACGGCGTCATCCACCGCCAGTTGCACGGCTGCTGCATCGGCACTGTCGGCGCGAAGGGCCAGGGCCTTGCCGCCGTTTTCGGTAATTTCCTGGGCCAGTGCTTCTGCCGGGCCGGCAGAGCTGACATAGGTAAAGGCCACGTGTGCGCCTTCGCGGGCCAGGCGCCGCACGATGGCCGCACCAATGCCGCGGGAACCGCCCTGTACCAGGGCCACTTTGCCTTCGAGTGTAAGTTGCTTGGACATGCTGATCTCCTGCTGGAAGCCAGGCCGGAATGCCTTGGATGGGCGCAGTATCGGCGCTCGATTACCTGCTGATAAGATGGCAATCACTATCAGCAGAGTAAACCTTTGGTTGCCAATCATGGCCATGGAATCGTTCAACGCGTTGGAATGCTTCATCCGCAGTGCCGAGGTCGGCAGCTTTGCCGAGGCTGCCAGGCGCCTGAGCATTACCCCGGCCGCTGTGGGCAAGCATGTGGCCCAACTGGAGGCGCGCCTGGGGGTGCGGTTGTTCCAGCGTAGTACCCGCAAGCTGACTTTGACCGAAGCGGGGCAGCGTTTTCTCGGTGAGGTCAGTGACAGCTTTCGCACTATCCAGTACGCCGTGGCCAACCTGGCCAGCGCCGAAGGCCAGCCGGCCGGGCTGTTGCGGGTAAGTATGGGTACGGTGTTCGGGCGCTTGTACGTGTTGCCGTTGCTGAGTGAGTTTTTGCGCCGTTACCCGGCTATTACCCCGGACTGGCATTTCGACAACCGCCAGGTCGACTTGATTGGCCAAGGGTTCGATGCGGCGATTGGCGGTGGTTTTGAACTGCCGCCGGGGGTGGTGGCGCGCAAGCTGACGCCTGCGCACCGGGTGTTGGTGGCGGCGCCGGTTTATCTTGAGCGGCATGCGCCGATTGCAGACCCGAAGGTGCTGCAGCGCCACGACGGTATCCTGATCCGCTCACCGCAGACCGGGCGGGTGCGTTCGTGGCCGTTGACTAGCCGCTGGCAGGCGCAACAGCCGTTGCAACTGCGCCAGGCGATGACCATGAGCGATTCGGACGCGGCGTGCGCGGTGGCCGAGCAGGGGCTGGGGATTGCCCTGGTGAGCCTGCCGTTTGCCGTGCCCTACCTGCAGGGTGGGCGGCTGCGGCGGGTGTTGCCGGACTGGTATGTGGACGACGGGCACATCAGCCTGTATTTCGCCGAGCACAAGCTGTTGCCGGGAAAGACCCGGGCGTTCATCGATTTTGTGGTGGAGAAGTTTGCCGAGCAGGGGTTGGCGGGGCGGTTTGATGCCTTGCAAGACCATTAGGTGTGCATTATTGCCTGTTCCGGCCCCTTCGCGGGCAAGTTCAGACAACATCAACAATGAACAATGCCTGCACGCCCAGGCTCACCTCATCATCAGTCTTCTTGCCCATTAACTGCTGCCCAAGCGGCGAGCGTGGGGTAATTACAGTTACCAACCCATCCCCCTCGCCAATTTTCAGCCCTGCCGCTTCAGGGCCGATGAACACCCGCCGCTGCCCGCCATCCTCATCCTCCAGCGTCACCAGGTTGCTCACCTGCACTCCCCGTGCCGGGTCATAGTCGCGCAGCAGCAACTGCTGGTAGATCAGCAGCGCCTGGCGAATCTCTGCACTGCGCCGGGCCTGACCGGTGGCCAGGTAGGAGGCTTCCAGGCCCAGGGTGTCGTACTTGTTCTCGGCGATGTTCTCTTCGGCGATGGCGGCCTCGTAGGCGGTTTGCGCTGCACGGGTCAGCACGTCCAGATCATGCGTGAGGATGGCGACGATCTGCGCCAGCAGGTGGGGCTTGTCCATGGTCAGTAACAGAACTCCAGCACATTGGCCTGGCTTTTTTCGGTGGGGGCGGTGCGGTTCTGCTGCAGCCAGAACTGGCACTTGGGGCTGTTGAGGTTGCGCGGGTTGCCTTGCGCGGCTTCGGCGGCCTGTTGCTGTTCCTGCTTGTGCAGGATGTCCTTGTAGCGGTCGAACATCTCGGCCTGGGCATCCGCTGGCGTGGCGGCTGCCGGTGCCGATGCTGGCGGGTAGACGCTGGGGGGCAGGGCCTGGGCCAGCGGCTGTACCTGCTGCGGCCACACCGACAGGGCCAGCCAGGCGCTCGCCACAATGGCCACCGCGCCCAGCCAAAGGCCAAAGGCAACGCACAGGATCAACGGCAACGGCTTGAGGGTGATTTTCAGTTCACGCTGGCGGGGCATGGCAGCCTCCTGGCAAGGTCGGTCGGGGTGCATTGTCGCATGCACTTGCGCATTTTTCCGCGCAGGTGCTTTTGTCGGCGATAATTTATGCGCAGAATTCGCGGTTTTTGCACCGGTACGGGAGGGGCGCATGAAAGCCACCTGGGACATCTTCTGCAGTGTCGTCGATAACTACGGCGATATTGGCGTGACCTGGCGCCTGGCTCGGCAGCTGGTGGCTGAGCATGGCCTGGCGGTGCGCCTGTGGGTGGATGACCTGAACGCCTTCACGCCCATGTGCCCCGGCGCCGATGCCACTGCTACGCAACAGTGGCAGCAGGGTGTGGACGTGCGCCAATGGCCGGCAGCCTGGTTGCCGGTGGATCCGGCTGATGTGGTGATCGGCGCATTCGCCTGCCAGTTGCCGGCGCCTTATGTGGAGACCATGCGTGCCTGCGCCACGCCGCCGCTGTGGCTGAACCTGGAATACCTCAGTGCCGAGGACTGGGTGGAAGGCTGCCACGGCTTGCCGTCGCCGCAGCCCAACGGCCTGCGCAAGGTGTTTTTCTTCCCCGGCTTTACCGAGAAAACCGGTGGCCTGCTGCGTGAGGGCTCGCTGCTGGCGCGGCGTGACGCCTTTGAGCAGGGGGCAAGGCAGGCCTTCTTGCAGGGGCTTGGTGTAAACCCCGAAGCAGGGGCGTTGCTGGTTTCGCTGTTCGCCTACGAAAACCCGCAGCTGGGCAACTGGCTTGATGCCCTGGCCACAAGCGAGCAGCCTTGTCACCTGCTGGTGCCGCTGGGGCGCGTTGTCGCGGGGCTCAGCCAGTGGCTTGGCGAGGCGCCGCTACCCGTGGGCAGCGTGCGCAAACGAGGGGCACTGACGGTGCAGGTGCTGCCTTTCGTCAGCCAGGACGACTACGACCGGCTGCTGTGGAGCTGTGATTTCAACGCCGTGCGCGGCGAAGATTCGTTCGTGCGTGCACAGTGGGCCGGGCAACCGATGCTGTGGCACATCTACGTACAGGACGAAAATGCCCACTGGGAAAAGCTCGAAGCGTTTCTCGGGCATTATCGACGCGGCCTGTCAGACGATGCCGATGCCGCACTGCTGGGCCTATGGCGTGCCTGGAACATGGATTTCGACATGGGCCAGGCCTGGCGGGCGGCCCGTCACCATTGGCCAGAACTGCAGCAGCATGCCCGCCTTTGGGGTGTGCAACAGGCCGCTCAGCCGGACCTTGCCACAGCGCTAGTACACTTTTACCGAAATTCGCTATGATACGCGGCCTCGATTTTTATAAATCCATCCAGATTCGGATACTTCGTAATGAAAACTGGTAAAGAACTGAAACCCGGTACCGTCCTGCGGATCGACAACGACCCGTGGCTGGTTCAAAAAGCTGAGTTCACCAAGTCGGGCCGTAACAGCGCGATCATGAAGACCAAGCTGAAGAACCTGCTGACCGGCTACAAGACCGAAACCGTATACGGTGCGGACGACAAGCTGGACGACGTGATCCTGGATCGCAAAGAAGCGACCCTGTCGTTCATCAGCGGTGACTCGTACACCTTCATGGACACCACCGACTACACCATGTACGAACTGAACGCCGAAGACATCGACGCCGTTCTGCCGTACATCGAAGAAGGCATGGAAGACATCTGCGAAGCCGTGTTCTTTGAAGGCCGCCTGGTATCGGTTGAACTGCCGACCACCATCAGCCGTCAGGTTGTCTACACCGAGAACGCTGCTCGCGGCGACACCTCGGGCAAGGTCATGAAGCCTGCCAAACTGAAGAACGGTACCGAGATCCAGGTTGCCGACTTCATCCAGATCGACGAGTGGATCGACATCGACACTCGCGACAACAGCTTCAAAGGCCGCTCCAAGAAGTAATTCTTCTTGTGAAACGCAAAAACCCGGCCTTGGCCGGGTTTTTTTGTGCCTGTGATTTACACGGTCACATGCAGGCGTACATCCACATTGCCGCGGGTAGCGTTGGAGTACGGGCACACCTTGTGCGCTTTTTCCACCAACCCTTCGGCATCGGCCTGGGCCAGGCCCGGCAGGTTGATGTGCAGGTCGATGTCCAGGCCGAAACCACCCGGGATCTGGCCGATGCCCACGTTGGCGGTGATCGATGCATCGGCCGGCAGGGCTTTTTTCTCTTGCCCGGCTACAAATTTGAGGGCGCCAATGAAGCAGGCCGAGTAACCGGCGGCGAACATCTGCTCGGGGTTGGTGCCGTCACCTCCGGCGCCGCCCAGTTCCTTGGGGGTGCTCAGGCTGACGACCAGCTTACCGTCGCTGGACTTGGATTTGCCGTCGCGCCCACCGGTGGAGGTAGCTTCTGCGATGTACAGCGGAGTGACCTTTTGCATCTTGAGCCTCGCTAATGTGCTGTGCGCTTCCTGTTCGGGGGAGGGCGCGGGTTGGTGTTGGATTTAAATTAGCGCGCAATTAGTTTGTGCGCAAGATAAATCGTCACCGCTCATCCGAACGGCCATTGCACAGCATAGCTTTCAGAGGTTTTTCTGCAGGTTCTCGCGCAAGTTCAGCAGGTCGGCCTGCAGTTGTTGCAGCTGCGCCAGGCTGTACCCACTGGCCTTGAGGATGCACTGAGGCACCTCTTTGGCCTGTTGTTGCAGGGCACGGCCCTTGTCGGTCAGTTGCACCATCACCACCCGTTCGTCCTCGCGGCTGCGGTTGCGTTGCAGCAGGCCCTCGCTTTCAAGGCGCTTGAGCAGCGGGGTCAACGAGCCCGGGTCGGTGAGCAGGTGCTGGCTGATCTCGCCCACGGTCAGGCCGTCGCGCTCCCACAGCACGAGCATGGCCAGGTACTGTGGGTAGGTCAGGCCCAAGGCCTGCAGCAGCGGTTTGTAGACCTTGGTCATCAGCAACGAGGTGGAGTGCAGGGCAAAGCAGACCTGGTTGTCCAGCAGCAGCTCGTCACAGGAGGCTTGGGTGTTGGCGTTCATGCAGGTCCTTGAAGGCAATAATGGGGAATTCTGGCTCGCTGATCATTAGTGCGCGCATTACTCGCGCAGTTCACTGCGCAAGGCCAGGTCCCAGGGGGGAACCGGGCTGAAGCGACTCTTGAGAAATTCGAGCAGCAAACGGCTGCGAGAGTTCGTTTTGTGTTCCAGGCGTAGCGCATAAATACCGCTGGTTTCGGCTTCGGGCAGGCCGCCACCGCAAAACAGCGGGACCAGTTCGCCGCGCAAAAGGTATTCGCTGATCAGCCAGGTGGGCAGGTGGGCCACACCTAGGCCGGCGAGGGCGCCGAACAGCAGGGTTTCTGCATTGTTGGCGGCCATGCGCATGCGCGCCGGGCGGTACAGGCGGGTTTGCCCGGCTACGGTGAAGCGCCAGGCGAACGGCGGTGCCAGGCCGTCCCAGTCCAGGCCGTCGTGCCCGGGCAGTTCGCTGGGGCAGGTAGGGATGCCTCGGCTGGCCAGATAAGCCGGGCTGGCGCAGGCGATGCGTACCATGTAGGCCAGCGGCGTAGCGACCAGGCGGGTGTCGGCCAGGGGGCCGGCACGCAGTACCAGGTCGACCTCGCCCAGGTGGCTGCCATGCAGGTCGACGAAGCTGTCGATCAGGCGCAACTGCACGTCCAGGCCAGGGTAGGCCACCAGGAAGTCGGCGATGGCCGGTGCAAGATGGCGGCGGCCGAACGCGGCGGGGGCGTCGATACGGATCAGCCCTTCCGGGGCGTTGCTCAGCGATACTGCTTCGGCCCGGGCCAGGCGCAGCTCCTCGATGATGCGCCTGGCCCGTTCGGCAAACGCATTGCCCGCAGGGGTGGCGCGCACGGCGTGGGTGCTGCGGCTGAACAGACGGCTGCCCACGGCGGTTTCCAGGTTGTCGATGCGTCGGGCCACCGCAGACGGGGTCAGCGGATGGCGGCGGGCAGCGGCTGAAAAACTGCCGGTCTCCAGCACATCGAGGAACAGGCTCAGCTGGTCGGTGAGGGCATCGGGGCTCATGGTTGCCTTGCTTTTGCGAAATGCGCACAGCCATTGTGCGCTGCTGTGCGTTTCCCTGCCAGCCCGCAATCGTTAGCATGCTCGCAATATCTATACAGGCGGATGAGGCCCTGATGATCGAGTGGTTGTTGTATATCGTGTTGGGCGCTGCCCTTGGCACCATGGGGGGCCTGTTCGGCATTGGCGGCGGGCTGATCGCCATTCCGGCGCTGGGCGTGCTGTTCGGCCTGGACCAGCAACTGGCGCAGGGTACGGCGCTGGTGATGGTGGTACCGAACGTGCTGCTGGCGCTGTGGCGGTATCACCAGCGCAACCGCATTGAGCTGCGCCATGCCGTGCCGCTGTCGGCGTGCAGCTTCCTGTTTGCCTGGCTGGGGTCGATCTGGGCAGTGGGGCTGGATGCGCATTCCATGCGCCTGGGTTTTGTCGGCTTTCTGGTAGCGCTGGCGGTGTGGAACGTGGCGCGGATGTTCATGAAAGTGTCGCCGCCGAGTGCCGAACTGCGCTATGCCTGGCCGTGGCTGGGCGTGCTGGGCAGCTTTGCCGGCACCATGGGCGGGTTGTTCGGTGTCGGCGGGGCGGTGGTGGCGACGCCGATCTTGACCAGTGTGTTTGGCACCACCCAGGTGGTGGCGCAGGGGTTGTCGCTGGCGCTGGCGGCGCCGAGCACCTTGGTCACGCTGGTGACCTATGGCGTGCACCATAGTGTTGATTGGGGCGTGGGGATTCCACTGGCGGTGGGCGGCTTGCTCAGCATCAGTTGGGGGGTGAAGTTGGCCCATGCGCTGCCCGAGAAGGTATTGCGGGCGATGTTCTGTGTGTTTTTGGTGGTGTGTGCGGTGATGCTCGGGTTTGAACTTTGAGATTGTGGGGCCGCAAAACGGCCCCAAATTACTTGAACCCTTCGACGATGTAATCGGCCATGCAGTCGGTGATGGGGGACTGGGTCTGGGTGTTGCGCAACAGCATTACATTGGCCATGGGCAGCTGCGGCAACCCGTCCTGTTCGCCCAGGATGCGGATGTTCCCGCCAATCAGGCTCTGCAATTGCGCCGTTACCGCCAAGCCCGCCGTGACAATGGCAAAGATCGCCGCCAGGCTGGGGCTGGTATAGGCGATGCGGTAGTCGATGCCCTGCGCTTCCAGTGCGTTGCACGTCCAGGCTCGGCAGAAGCAGTCGGTATTGAACAGCGCCACAGGCATCGGCCGCTGCTCTTGCGGGCAAAAGCCTTCGGCGGCGGCCCACACCAGGCGTTCCTGGCGCAGCAACTGGCCAACCTCGTTGCCCGGCTCGCGCGTGACGATGGTCAGGTCCAGGTCCTGGCGCAGCATCAGCTGTTTGGACGAGTCGCAATGCACTTCCACCTGCACCAGCGGGTAGGCCTGGGCAAAGCTCGACAGAATGGTCGGCAAAAAGCGCATGGCGTAGTCGTCTGGCGTGCCGATGCGCACCATCCCGACCATGTGCGGCATGCGCAAGGTATTGAACACCTCGCCATGCAGCTTGAGGATGCGCCGGGCATAGCCCAACAGCACCTGGCCTTCGGCGGTGAGCCTGACCTGGCGGCCGTCACGCTCGAACAGCTGGCGCTGCAGAATGTCTTCTTCCAGGCGTTTCATCTGCATGCTCACCGCCGACTGGGTGCGGTTGACCACTTCGCCAGCGCGGGTGAAACCGCCTTGCTCGGCGATGGCGACGAAGGTGCGCAGCACGTCTGCATCGAGGCTCTGGTACTGGGACATTGCATCAATCTCCGAGATGCATGGCATCAGAAACATTCGTTGGATTGATCTTAAGCCCGGCGCGAGACTGAGGCCATCCAACACGGAGGGCTTCACGATGAAAGGTCATGTCAGCAGCATCCAGCAACCTGCCTTCTCCCTGCACCACCTGTGGCATGCGGTCCTGCAGCGGCCGGTGCGCTGGCTGGAGTTGTACCGCCAGCGGCGAGAACTGGCCGCCCTCAGCGATGCTACCTTGCATGACCTGGGGCTGAGCCGGGCCGATATCCAGCAAGAGGCCGAGCGGCACTTTTGGGATGATCCGCTGCGGAAATAGGCTAACGTTGTCGGTGGATTTGCCGGACTCTTCGCGGGCAAGCCCGCTCCCACAGGTACTGCACAATACTTGAGAGTTGTGCGGTGCTTGTGGGAGCGGGCTTGCCCGCGAAGAGGCCCGTATGACTTGCTTCGATTAGCGCCGCACCTGCTTGAGGGTTTCGGCAATCAGAAACGCCAGCTCCAGCGACTGATCGGCATTCATCCGTGGGTCGCAATGGGTGTGATACCGGTCAGACAACGCATCTTCAGTGATCGGCCGGGCGCCGCCGATGCATTCGGTGACGTTCTGCCCGGTCATCTCGATATGAATGCCGCCGGCATGGCTGCCCTCGGCCTGGTGTACCTGGAAGAACTGCTTCACTTCATCCAGGATCTGCGCAAAGTCGCGGGTCTTGTAGCCGGTGCTGGCCTTGATGGTGTTGCCGTGCATCGGGTCCGAGCTCCACAGCACCTTTCGCCCTTCGCGTTCGACGGTGCGGATCAGCCCCGGCAGGTGGTCGCCAACCTTGCTCGCGCCCATGCGCACGATCAGGTTCAGGCGCCCGGGGTCGTTGGCCGGGTTGAGCGTGTCGATCAGGCGGATCAGCTCTTCAGGGTTCATGCTGGGGCCGACCTTGACCCCGACCGGGTTGTGCACCCCTCGCAGGAACTCCACATGGGCACCGTCCAGTTGACGAGTGCGGTCGCCGATCCACAGCATGTGCGCCGAGCAGTCGTAGTAGTCGCCGGTCAGGCTGTCCTGGCGCACAAAGGCTTCTTCATAGTTCAGCAGCAGTGCTTCGTGGGCCGTGAAGAAGCTGGTTTCACGCAGTTGTGGCGCGCTGTCCAGGCCACAGGCGCGCATGAACGCCAGGGTTTCGTCGATGCGGTTGGCCAGCTGGTGGTACTTGTCGGCCAGCGCCGAGTTGGCAATGAAGTCCAGGTTCCACTTGTGCACCTGGTGCAGGTCGGCAAAGCCACCCTGGGCAAAGGCGCGCAGCAGGTTGAGGCTGGCGGTGGCCTGGTGGTAGGCCTGCAGCAGGCGATCCGGGTCGGGGATGCGGCTTTTGGCATCGAAACCAATGCCGTTGACGATGTCGCCACGGTAGGCGGGCAGGGTGATATCGCCGATGGTTTCATCGCCCGAGGAGCGCGGCTTGGCAAACTGGCCGGCCATGCGGCCAACCTTGACCACCGGGCAGCCGGCGGCAAAGGTCATCACGATCGCCATTTGCAGCAGCACCTTGAAGGTGTCGCGGATTTTCGCCGCCGAGAACTCGGCGAAGCTCTCGGCGCAGTCGCCCCCCTGCAGCAGGAAGGCGCGCCCTTCGGTCACCTCGGCAAACTGGCGGCGCAGCTCGCGTGCCTCGCCCGCGAATACCAGCGGCGGATAGCTGGCCAGGGTTTGTTCAACCTTCAGCAAGTGCGCGGCGTCGGGGTAGGTCGGTTGCTGCTGGATCGGCAGGGCGCGCCAGCTGTCAGGGCTCCACGGTTGGTTCATCTCGGGCTCGGTCTTGTCGGTTGTAGGCTATGGGCCATGGTAACAGTTGGCACTGCGCTTGTTGCATCGAGGGTGTTGACGGACAATGCGCGTTTTTACGCGGGCGGGTGGTAAGCATGACGGTGGAACGGGAAGAGCGGCTACTGGCACGGGTCGAGGACGCGTTTGGCGTCATCAGCGTGTACGAAGTAGACGACTACCGCTTTCTGGAATTCGGCGATGCCATCGAGCAAAGCTGCGTGTTCACGGCCGACCCGAGTTGGCTGGAGTACGACTACACCCGCGCCATGCTGGTGGGGGCGCTGTGCCACGAACAGCCCGAGAGCGCGCTATTTCTTGGCCTGGGTGCCGGCACGCTGACCCAGGCCTGCATGAAGTTCCTGCCGCTGGAAGACATCGAAGCCATCGAACTGCGCCCGGACGTGCCGCGCCTGGCCATGGAGTACCTGGGGCTGGATGACGACCCTCGGCTGTATGTGCGCATCGGCGATGCCCTGGCGTTGCTGCCCACGGCGGAGAAGGCCGACCTGCTGTTCGTCGACCTGTACACCGACCACGGGCCGGGCGTGGGGCACCTGGCGTGGAACTTCCTGGAGAACTGCCAGCAGCAGCTGAACCCGGGCGGTTGGCTGGTGATCAACCAGTGGGCCACCGATGATGGCAAGCCGCTGGGTGCGGCGTTGCTGCGTGGGTTGTACCATCGGCATTACTGGGAGCTGCCGGTGAAGGAGGGCAATGTGATCTTGCTGGTGCCGGCGGATCTGGAACAATCGCTGGACCTGGAAGGGTTGCGGACGCGTGCCGAGGCGCTTGCACCGCGGTTGGGGTATAGCCTTGAGGGGTTGATCCGCGAGATTCGGCCGGCTACCTGACTGCGTCAGTCTTCAGGGAAATAACGATTCAGCTCCAGCTAACTGATGGCCCGACAATGGCCTTTCACTGCGAAAATATTCCTCACGTCCCTGCACGATTTCGGGTATAGTACGCGCCGGTCTTTTAGCGGACCTCAAAATCAGGTGGTGCAAATCCTCCGAGTCCAGCTTCGGCTGCACGTCCGCTAGGCGGACCTTCCCACGTTTTCTTTTTCAATCGTTTTCGCAAATCCCCGCCGCCAAAGCTGCCTGGGTGACCTGACGGTCTTTCAAGGCATGTGCAGCTTTGGAGCATGGGTCTTTGCGGATGCACCTAGAGGCAGACCCATGACCCAGGAAACCGGCGGCTTCGCCGCTCTCGATCTTAATCCGAATATTGTTGCTGCCGTTCTGGCGACCGGCTACGAAGAGCCGTCCGCCATTCAGCAACAATCGATCCCGATCATCCTCGCCGGTCACGACATGATCGGCCAGGCGCAGACGGGCACCGGCAAGACCGCTGCCTTCGCCCTGCCGATCCTCAACAAGATCGATGTGAGCAAGCGCGAACCGCAAGCCCTGATCCTGGCGCCAACCCGTGAGTTGGCGCTGCAAGTTGCTACCGCTTTCGAAACCTACGCCAAGCAGATGCCAGGCGTGAACGTGGTTGCCGTGTACGGTGGTGCCCCGATGGGCCCACAGCTGCGTGCAATCCGCAACGGCGCGCAAATCGTGGTGGCCACCCCAGGCCGCCTGTGCGACCACCTGCGTCGTGACGAAAAAGTCCTGTCGACCGTGCAGTACCTGGTACTGGACGAAGCCGACGAGATGCTGAAGCTGGGCTTCATGGACGACCTCGAAGTGATCTTCGACGCAATCCCGGCTACCCGTCAGACCGTGCTGTTCTCCGCAACCCTGCCTTCGTCGATCCGTTCGATCGCCGAGCGCCACCTGCGTGAGCCCAAGCACGTCAAGATCCAGAGCAAGACCCAGACCGTTACCGCGATCGAGCAGGCCCACCTGATGGTCCACGCCGACCAGAAGATACCGGCTGTGCTGCGTCTGCTGGAAGTGGAAGAGTTCGACGCGCTGATCGCCTTCGTGCGCACCAAGCAAGCCACCCTGGACCTGGCCGCCGCGCTGGAAGCCAAGGGCTACAAGGCTGCCGCGCTGAACGGCGACATCGCCCAGAACCAGCGTGAGCGCGTGATCGACTCGCTCAAGGATGGCCGCCTGGACATCGTCGTCGCCACCGACGTCGCTGCACGTGGTCTGGACGTACCGCGCATCACTCACGTATTCAACGTTGACATGCCGTACGACCCGGAGTCCTACGTACACCGTATCGGCCGTACCGGCCGTGCTGGTCGCGATGGCCGCGCGCTGCTGCTGGTCACCCCGCGTGAGCGGCGCATGCTGCAGGTGATCGAGCGTGTGACCGGTCAGAAGGTAGCCGAAGCCCGCCTGCCGAATGCCCAGGCCGTGCTGGATGCCCGCATCAAGAAGCTGACTTCGAGCCTGGCGCCGCTGGTAGCCGAAGCCGAAGCCACCCACGGCGACCTGTTTGACCGCCTGACCACCGACCTGGGTTGCAGTGCCCGTGCCCTGGCTTCGGCCCTGCTGCGCAAGGCCACCAATGGCCAGGCGCTGGACCTGGCGGCGGTAGAGCGTGAGCAGCCGCTGGTGCCTAGTTTTGCTCCGCGTGGCGAGCGTACCGAGCGCGGTGAGCGTGGCGAGCGCCCAGATCGTGGCGACCGTGAGCGCCGTGCGCCAATGCCGTTGGCCGAAGGCCGTGTGCGTTGCCGTACTGCCCTGGGTGCCCGTGACGGCATCGCTGCCAAGAACCTGCTGGGTGCGATCCTCAACGAAGGTGGCCTGGCCCGTGACGCCATCGGTCGTATTCAGGTGCGCGACAGCTTCAGCCTGGTCGAGCTGCCGGAAGATGGCCTGGAGAAGCTGTTGTCCAAGCTCAAGGACACCCGCGTGGCTGGCAAGCAGCTGAAGCTGCGTCGCTACCGCGAGGATTGATCCTGGCGCAATGAAAAAATCCCCGGCCTTGGCTGGGGATTTTTTTTGCCTGTGTCGGCCCTTTCGCGGGTTTACCCGCGAAGAGGCCCGTCAGTCAAACCGACAAATGTCCATTCCCAGCGCGCCTAGGGTAAACCCCTGATGCACCACCCCGAACTTGCTCCCAGCCCCAAGGGCAAAGAACAGCGGCAGCAAATGCTCATCACTGGGATGGTTGCGCACCGCATGCGGCGCCTGCTGCCGGTAATCCAACAGCGCCGCCTGGTCATCTGCCTGCAACCGCTCCACCACCCAGTCCCTGAATGCCAGTGCCCAAGGCTCGATCACATCCGGCCCGGCGTGCCAGTCCAGCTCGCCCAGGTTATGGGTGATGCTGCCCGAGCCAATCAGCAGAATACCTTCGCCACGCAGCCCCGCCAGCGCCTGGCCTACCTTCACCTGCAGCGCCGGCCCCATGCGGCTGGGCAGCGATACCTGCACCACCGGAATGCTCGCATCCGGGTACATCAGCGACAACGGCACCCAGGCGCCGTGGTCGAATGGCCGTTGCGCATCCAGCCGGGCCGGCAGGCCGGCGTTCGTGAGCCGTTCGCTTACCTTGGCAGCCAGCGCAGGCTCGCCCGGCGCCGGGTACTGCACGGCGTACAACGCCGGTGGGAAGCCGTAGAAGTCATGCCAGGTTTCGGGTTGCGCGCTGCTGGTCACCAGCAGTTCACGGCTTTCCCAGTGCGCCGACACCACCACGATGGCCTTCGGCCTTGGCAGGCTATTGGCCAGCCCGGCCAGGGCCGGCCCGCTGGCACCTGGGTGCAGGGCGAGCATGGGGGAACCATGGGAGATGAACAGGCTGGGCAGCATGGCGAGGTCCTGAAGGTTAAGATGCACTCATCTTCGATCAGAAACTGATCGATTTCCATCGCAAGTTTTACGCGTTTTCTATCGGTTTACTCGATAAACAAGGAGCAACCATGGAGCCAGCGTTCTGGCACAAACGGTGGGCCGACAACCAGATCGGCTTTCACCAGGGGCAGGTCAATCCTTACCTGCAAGCGCACTGGCCAGCAGTGGGCCTGGCGCCAGGCAGCCGCGTGCTGGTGCCGCTGTGCGGCAAAAGCCTGGACCTAGCCTGGCTGGCGGGGCAGGGGTATCGCGTGTTGGGCGTGGAGCTGTCGCGGCGGGCGGTGGAGGATTTCTTCCGTGAGCACGGGCTTGAACCCGAGGTGCGTCAGCAAGGCGCATTCGAGGTATGGCGCCAGGGTGACGTCGAGCTGTGGTGTGGCGATTTCTTCGCGTTGCGTGCACAGGACATTGGCGACTGCATGGGGCTTTATGATCGGGCGGCGCTGATTGCGCTGCCGCCGCAGATGCGTGTGAAGTACGTGGAGGCTTTGTCCGCATCGCTGCCGGTGAGCTGTCGGGGGCTGCTGGTGACGCTGGATTATGACCAGGCGCTGCTGGACGGGCCGCCGTTTTCGGTGGGGGATGAAGAGGTGCGGCAGGGGTTGGCCGGGTGGCAGGTGGAAGAGCTTGAGGTTGCGGAGCTTATTCAGGAAAGCCCGAAGTTTTTGCAGGCTGGGGCATCCAGCCTTTTGGAGCGGGTGTACCGCATAATCCGCTGACAGATGTGTAGCCTTCGCCGGCCCGCGAAGAGGTCGGTACAGGCATACACAAAAAAGGGCGACCGAAGTCGCCCTTTTTGCATTACCCGTTGGATCAACCGCGGCGGCGCAGGGCCTCAATACGGTCTTCCAGCGGCGGGTGGCTCATCAGCAGCCCGGCAAGGCCGTGCTTCAGGCCGCCGTTGATGCCGAAGGCCTTCATGGTGTCAGGCATATGCACCGGCAGGCCTTGCTCCACGCGCAGGCGCTGCAGGGCGCCGATCATGGCGGAAGTACCGGCCAGTTGCGCACCGGCTTCGTCGGCGCGGTATTCGCGGCGGCGCGAGAACCACATCACGATCATGCTGGCCAGGATACCCAGGATCAGCTCGGCAACGATGGTCGCCACGTAGTAGGCAATGCCCTGGCCTTCTTCGTTCTTGAAGATGACCTTGTCGACGAAGTTGCCGATGATGCGCGCGAAGAACATCACGAAGGTGTTCACCACGCCCTGCACCAGCGCCAGGGTGACCATGTCGCCGTTGGCCACGTGGCCGATCTCGTGGGCCAGCACTGCCCGCACTTCATCGGGCGAGAAGCGCTCCAGCAGGCCCTGGGACACGGCCACCAGCGCGTCGTTGCGGTTCCAGCCGGTGGCGAAGGCGTTGGCCTCGTATGCCGGGAAGATACCCACCTCGGGCATTTTGATGCCGGCTTCACGGGACAGCTCTTCGACCGTTTGCAGCAGCCACTGCTCGTGGCGGGTGCGCGGCTGGCTGATGATCTGGGTGCCGGTGGTCATCTTCGCCATCCACTTGGAGATGAACAGCGAGACCAAGGAGCCGGCAAAGCCGAACACGGCGCAGAACACCAGCAGGCTGCTGAGGTTCAGGTCGACCCCGTTGGCCGCCATGAACCCGTTGAAACCGAACAGGCTCAGGGTAATGCTTGCAACCAGCACCACCGCGAGGTTGGTGGCCACAAACAACAGAATGCGCATCATGGTTGTTACGTTCTCCTGACGGATGAATTGTCGCTTACTGCGGGGTATATAAGGGGCCTGCCGCGCCGATTCAATCGGGCGACTATTTCAAACTGTGTACTGCGGAGTATGGCAGAGGATGGCGCGGG
>NZ_BCBJ01000056.1:0-46093 GCF_001320605.1 Pseudomonas sp. NBRC 111133
AACAATCCCGTCGAACCCTACTGCGAATAAGTCCGCAGGAAATTGCCGATCCGGCCAATCGCCGCTTCCAGGTCATCCACCCGCGGCAAGGTCACCACGCGGAAGTGGTCCGGCCACGGCCAGTTGAACGCCGTACCCTGCACGATCAGCAGCTTTTCCGACAGCAGCAGGTCAAGCGCGAACTTCTCGTCGTTGAGAATCGGGCACACTTTCGGGTCGATACGCGGGAACGCATACAGCGCACCCATCGGCTTCACGCAACTCACGCCGGGGATGTCGTTGAGCAGTTCATAGGTGCGGTTGCGCTGTTCCAGCAAACGGCCTGGCGGCAGCACCAGGTCGTTGATGCTCTGGTAACCGCCCAGCGCGGTCTGGATGGCATGCTGGGCCGGCACGTTGGCGCACAGGCGCATGTTGGCCAGCATGTCGATGCCTTCGATGTAGCTTTGCGCGTGATGCTTGGGCCCGGAGATGATCAGCCAGCCGGAACGGAAGCCCGCCACCCGGTACGATTTGGACAGGCCGTTGAAGGTCAGGCACAGCAGGTCGGGGGCCAGCGAGGCGGTGCTGATGTGCACGGCTTCGTCGTACAGGATCTTGTCGTAGATCTCGTCGGAGAACACCACCAGGTTGTGCTGGCGGGCCAGCTCCAGCATGCCCTGCAGCAGCGCTTTGGAGTACACCGCGCCGGTCGGGTTGTTCGGGTTGATGATCACCAGGGCCTTGGTGTTCGGGGTGATCTTGGCCTTGATGTCTTCAAGGTCGGGGAACCAGTCGGCCTGCTCGTCGCACAGGTAGTGCACCGGCTTGCCGCCGGCCAGGCTCACAGCGGCGGTCCATAGCGGGTAGTCGGGGGCGGGGATCAGCACTTCGTCGCCGTTGTTCAACAGCGCCTGCATCGACATGACGATCAGCTCGGACACGCCGTTACCGAGGTAGATGTCCTCGATGGTGACGCCTTCGATTTCCTTTTGCTGGCAGTACTGCATTACCGCCTTGCGCGCGCTGAACAGGCCCTTGGAGTCGCTGTAGCCTTGCGCGGTGGGCAGGTTGCGGATGACATCCTGGAGGATTTCATCCGGCGCCTCGAAGCCAAACGGCGCCGGGTTGCCGATGTTCAGCTTGAGGATGCGGTGGCCTTCCTCTTCCAGGCGTTTGGCGTGCTTGAGCACTGGGCCGCGAATGTCGTAGCAGACATTGGCGAGCTTGTTCGATTTGCTGAACTGCATGATGGGATCCCGATATGAGAAAACACGCCACCCACGCCGAAAGGTTTGAAACGGCAGGAAGCGGGTGCCAGACTGAACGCCTGGCACACGAAGCCAACTAATATACGTGCCACCCGCGCCCCGGAAAAGACGGTGTGGGGTGAAATTCAGCCTGCCGAGGTTCCTGCATGAAAAAGATCGAAAAAACCCTGGATGAATGGCGGTCGATGCTCGACCCCGAGCAGTACCGGGTATGCCGCCTCAAGGGCACCGAGCGGCCGTTCAGCGGCAAGTACAACAGCGAGCGCCGCGGTGGTATCTACCATTGCATCTGCTGCGGCCTGGCGTTGTTCGATGCGCAGACCAAGTTCGATTCCGGCTGCGGCTGGCCAAGCTTTTATGCACCGATCGAGGACAGCGCGATGATCGAGATCCGTGACACCTCCCACGGCATGATCCGCACCGAAGTTACCTGCGCCCGCTGCGACGCGCACCTGGGCCATGTGTTCCCCGACGGCCCGCCACCGACCGGCCTGCGCTACTGCATCAACTCGGTGTGCATCGACTTGCGCCCACGCGACTGACCGGAGCCCGACCATGGCTGGATCGATGCTGGACATCCCCTGCGTAACCCTGGGCGGCGAGCACAAGAAGCTTGGCGACTTCCCGGGCAAGGCGCTGCTGGTGGTCAATACCGCCAGCCAGTGCGGCTTTACCCCGCAGTACAAGGGCCTTGAGCAACTGTGGCAGGCCTACCGCGCGCGCGGCCTGGTGGTGTTGGGCTTTCCGTGCAATCAGTTCGGCAAGCAGGAGCCGGGCGATGCACGGGACATTGCGCAGTTCTGCGAGCGCAACTTCGGCGTGAGCTTTCCGCTGTTTCGCAAGATCGAGGTCAACGGCCCGGGCGCCCACCCGCTGTTCGTCGAGCTCAAACAACGCGCCCCGGGCATTCTGGGTAGCCAGAAGATCAAGTGGAATTTCACCAAGTTTCTGGTCGACCCCGCCAGCGGCCAGGTCACGCGTTACGCGCCCACCACCAAGCCGCAGGCCCTGGAAGCGGATATCGAGCGTTTGCTCAGCCGTTGAAGGGCACCCAGTGGTCGACCAGGGCCAGTAGCTCTTCACGGCGGAACGGCTTGGCCAGGTAGTCGCTCATGCCCGCCGCCCGGCAGCGTTCGCGCTCTTCGGGCATGGCGTTGGCGGTGAGCGCAACGATAGGCAGGTGTGGCCAGCGGCCGCTCTGGCGGATGCGCCGGCTGGCTTCATAGCCGTCCATGACCGGCATGTTGCAGTCCATCAGTACCAGGTCGAATTCATCTTGCTCCAGCATTTCCAGGGCCTCGGCGCCCTGGGTGGCCAGCTGCACCTGGCAGCCGAGCTTGGCCAGCATGCCTTGGGCCACGAGCTGATTCACCGGGTTGTCTTCTACCAGCAAAATCCGCGCTCGCCCTTGCTCCAGGCTAATGGCCGGGGTGGCCAGTGGGTGCTCGGGCTCATGGCCTTGCAAGGTGCGGCGCAGCGTCTGGTACAGGGCGTTACGTGCCAAAGGCCGGGCCAGTTGATGCAAGGGCGCCAAGGCCAGCGACTGCTCGTTGGGCAGGAAGTTGCCGTAGGCGGTTACCAGCAGAATCGGCGTTTTCAGTGCCGGGCGCAGTTCGAACAGGTGGTCTACGTCGTCGGTGATCAGCAGGTCGATCGCTGTGGTGTCCAGCGTGGCGCTGCTGTCATGGCGCTGGTAGGCCAGGCCCCAGGCGGGCAGCAGGTTCTGCAACAGCTCATTAAGCCCGCTACCGGCTGCACTCAGCGCGGCTACCCGGCCATGCAGCGGTGTCGGCGGGATGGCTTCGGTGTGCACCGGCAATGGCAGCTCGGCCGTGAAGCAGCTGCCGAAGCCTGGCTCGGAGCGAATGTGCAGGTGACCTTGCATGGCCTTGCACAGGTTGCGTGTGAGCGACAGGCCCAGGCCGGTGCCACCGTACTGGCGGGTGATGCCGGCACCGGCCTGGGTGAATGGCTGGAAGATCCGCGCTTGGGCTTCTTCGGGGATGCCAATGCCGGTATCACGTACCTCCAGGCGCACGCCGCCGACGATCGTCACCAGGCGTATGTCGACACGGCCGAAGCGAGTGAACTTGAGCGCGTTGGACAGCAGGTTGCTGACGATCTGCCGTACCCGCGTGGGGTCGCCGAGCACGCTGCTGGGGAAGTCGCGGGCGATCAGGCAGGTCAGCTCTACGCTTTGCGAGGTGTTCTGCGACAGCAGGTTGGCGGTGTCTTCCACCATCGAGCCCATGTCGAACGCAATGCGCTCCAGCTCCAGCTGGCCGGCATCGAACTTGGACAGGTCGAGGATATCGTTCAGCAGTTCCACCAGCACCTTGCCCGAGTCGTGGGCAATCGCCAGTTGCTGGCGTTGCTCGCTGGGCGACGGGTTGTCCAGCGCCAGGGCGATCATGCCGAGCATGCCGTTGAGCGGGGTGCGGATTTCGTGGCTCATGTTGGCCAGGAAGGCGGCGCGCGCCTGGGCCATGTCCAGCGCGCGGCTGCGGGCCTGTTCCAGCTCCTGGTTGGACAGGCTCAGGCTACTGTTGCTGGCTTTCAGCTCGTTGGTGCGTGCCGAGACGATGTCTTCCAGCTCGTTCAGGTACTGGGTCAGGCGGTTTTCTGCGGTGCGCCGTTGTTCGATCTCGGTGGCCATGCTGACGAACTGCTGGTTGGCGACCTTCACCAGCACGCCGATTTCGTCGTGTTCGTGCCCGTGTGGGCATTCAAGGCGGGTTTGCCGGGGGTTGCGCGGGTCGCTGCCGCTGAGTGCGCCGATCACCGTCACCAGTGGCTTGGTCAGCATCATGTAGAACAACGCCAGCAGGATGCCGGTCAGCACCAGGCTGCGGGCAAAGCCGTTGAGCAGGGTGATGCCGGCGCGGTCGAGGAAGCGGCTGCCGAAGGCGTAGGTGTCGACGTCCAGGTACAGGGTGCCGAGGTATTCCTCGGGCATGTGGGTAAGGTACAGGCGCTCCTTGAACTGGCGCTGTTCACCGAACAGAAAGTCGCTCAGTGGCCGGTAGCGGTCCTCCAGCCTGGGCCGCTCGACGTCGGCCAGCACCGTTTCGTTGTTGTCGATCAACCGCGCGCGGATGATGGCCGGCGATTGCAGCAGGCCACGGGTCAGCTCCAGCGCCAGTTCCGCGTCGATGTTGTAGGCGATGCGCGAGGCCGGGTTGTGGCTGATTTGCAGCAACGCGCGCACTTCGCGGTTGATGGACGCGTCTTCGCTGGCATAATCGATGCCGATCTGGATGAGACTGAGCAATGTTCCCAGGATGAAGCCGACCAGGACTGTCAACCGGGCTTGCTTGTATGACAGGCGATTGGTGAACTTGATATCCATGAGTCCCGAGCCGGTTTCACGTCCCTTGCGCTGCGCAAGCATAGCCGAATAGCCCCGGCAGCTGGCGGGCCTGTCACACATTCAGCTGGAAATCTCACCTGTCTTGTTAGGAGTCGTCATGGACGCTCGCTTGATTGCTTTCCTGGACCGCGCCGAATCGGTACTGGCGCGCCTCGATCCCCTGTTGCCGGCACAGCGCCCGAACATCGACTGGGGCGTCACCCTGGCCGCCCGCTGGCAGCGCGATGGCCGCAGTGGTTACCTGCTGCCGCTGGACGTCAGCCTGGATATCCGCCTGACCGACCTGATCGGTGTCGACAAACAGCGCGACCAGCTGGGCCGCAACACCCACCAGTTCATCAACGGCCTGCCGGCCAACCACGCATTGCTGTGGGGCTCGCGCGGTACTGGCAAGTCGTCGCTGGTACGTGCCTTGCTGGCCGAACATGCCGGCGCCGGCCTGCGCCTGATAGAAATCGAACGCGACCACCTGGCCGACCTGCCACGGGTGGTCGAGCAGCTGCAGAAGCTGCCGCAACGCTTCATCCTGTTCTGCGACGACCTGTCGTTCGAAGCGGGGGAGGGCGACTACCGGGTGCTGAAAAGCGTGCTTGACGGCTCGCTGGAGCAGGCTCCGGACAACGTGCTGCTGTACGCCACCTCCAATCGCCGCCACCTGGTGCCGGAGAAAGAGAGCGACAACGAGAACTGGAAGCGCGTGGACGGCGAGCTGCACCCCAGCGAAGCCGTGGAAGACAAAATCGCCTTGTCTGACCGCTTTGGCCTGTGGCTGTCGTTCTACCCGTTTACCCAAGACCACTTCCTGAATGTGGTCGAACACTGGATCGGCCAGCTGGCGCGCCCTGCGGGCCTTGCGTGGCAGCGTACAGAAGAACTCGACATCCTCGCCGTGCGCTGGGCCACCGGCCGCGGTAACCGTAATGGCCGTTGTGCCTATCAGTTCGCCCGCTACTGGGTCGGGCTGCAATTGCTGGAGCAAAAGTAAATGATCGACCTCAATGCCAGTGGCGCCGGCCTCGACGGCTACAACCTGCTGGCGGCGCAAGTGCAGGCGCTGTTTGCCGACGAGCGTGACTTCATCGCCAATGCCGCGCAGTTTTCGGCGTTTCTGTACAACCAGGTGGACGACCTGAACTGGGCGGGGTTCTACCTCAACCGCAACGAAGAGCTGGTGCTGGGGCCGTTCCAGGGCCAGGTGGCGTGCGTGCGCATACCGTTCAGCAAGGGCGTGTGCGGGGCGGCGGCAGCCACCCGGCAAACCCAGCGGGTGGAAGATGTGCATGCGTTCCCTGGGCACATTGCCTGTGACAGCGCGTCCAACAGCGAGCTGGTGATCCCGTTGGTGAAAGAAGGCAGGTTGATCGGGGTGCTGGACCTGGACAGCCCGAAGGTTGGGCGTTTCAGTGAAGCGGATCAGGCGGGGTTGGAGCGGTTGGCGGCGATCTTTCTGGAGCTGACAGACTGCTGACTATTGTGCTGTCTGTGCTGGCCTCTTCGCGGGCATGCCCGCGAAGAGGCCAGCACAGGTTAACGCATCAGTCGTACATCACCTTCTTCTTCCAGGTCTCTTCCTCATCGGTCTTGAGCCCGTCTGTCAGTGCGTTGTGCTCATCCTCCGCTGGTGCCATGCGGTCCAGCACCTGGGCGTTGGCCCGGGCCAGCAGCTTTTCCAGGTACGTCAGCTGCTCTTCATACACCTTCGGCTCCGGCTGCTTGCGCAGGTATTGCACGCCACGCTCGAACGCCAGGCGCGCTTGGCCCGGCTGGTTCTTTTGCAGGGCCTGTTGGCCAAGGTTGTTGAAGAACTCGATATGCAACAGCACCAGGATATGGCGGATTTCCTTGACCCAGTGCTTGGCCTCGGGTGCTGGCAAGAAGCCTTCCTGGGCGGCGCGGGTTACCTGGTTGTGCATCGCCTCCAGCAAGAAGCGCACGTCCTTGGCCTTGACCTCGGTGTGGATCGGGTTGGGCGGGTTGTTCACCGGTATCTTGTCGCCCTGGGCAATCAACCCCTCCAGTTCGGCGATGCGTGCCTTCAGCTCGGGGTTGTGCTTGTCCACCGCCAGCTGGCGCTGGTTGAGGTTCAGCTCCAGGCGGGCCAGCAGCAATTTGAGGGCCGGGGTCATGAACTGCCCGGGGAAGGTCTCGGTGATTTCGCCACAGCGGCGCAGGCGGTCGGCCAGCTCGATCCTTGTCCGGACGCGTTCGATCTTGCCGTTCTCGACCACATTGTTGAGGTAGCCGATCACGATCAGCAACGCGATGCCCGCCACGATGAGCAGGGTGATCAGATGTGGTGTCACCGTTAATGCCTCATTGAAGAAGAATTACAGCTTTGAGTGTAGTGAGTTCGCCGGAGGACGAACAGCGGCTATATGCCGACACTGGCTTCTCTCTATATCGACAACCCGCCCCGCATCTGCACCTCCCTCCAGCCGGAAGTCATTGATTTAAATAAATTTCTACAAAGGGGTTGACGCACCTCTGAACCATCCCTAGAATGCGCGCCACTTGCAGCGTAAAGCACACAGCGAAACGCGGCAGGGAGTGAAAGCAGGCAGTAGTGCCAGCAGCGTGTCCCCTTCGTCTAGTGGCCTAGGACACCGCCCTTTCACGGCGGTAACAGGGGTTCGAGTCCCCTAGGGGACGCCAAATTGCGGGAATAGCTCAGTTGGTAGAGCACGACCTTGCCAAGGTCGGGGTCGCGAGTTCGAGTCTCGTTTCCCGCTCCAGTTTCTCCGGCAACGCTTAACGGCGGGGCAGGAAAAGAAAATCCAGGGTGAATCGTGAGGTTCAAGTCTGGTGCACTGAAAAGTGTTGTGTGTCCCCTTCGTCTAGTGGCCTAGGACACCGCCCTTTCACGGCGGTAACAGGGGTTCGAGTCCCCTAGGGGACGCCATTTGCGGGAATAGCTCAGTTGGTAGAGCACGACCTTGCCAAGGTCGGGGTCGCGAGTTCGAGTCTCGTTTCCCGCTCCAGTTAAATACTGTGGCGTCTATGCGGTGCAGTGGTGGTGAAGGTCTTCATGGTGCTTCACGCCGAAAGCGTTAAAAGCTTCAAAATGCGGGAATAGCTCAGTTGGTAGAGCACGACCTTGCCAAGGTCGGGGTCGCGAGTTCGAGTCTCGTTTCCCGCTCCAAACATAAATTCACAGGTTTCCTTGAAACGTTGTGATTATCCAGAAAAAGAGGCCGGACAGGCTGTGTGAAAACACACTGAAAGGTCTTAGACCAAACGCCCCGACTTGTTCGGGGCGTTTGTTTTTGTGCTGAAAAAGGCTCTTCAGCCCATCAGCTGCATCATTTTCTTGGCACCCAGGACGCTGATCGCTCGCTTGAGGTTGTAAGCGGTCACGGCCGGCGACATCTCAGCTTTTGTCCCTTCGAGTTGTCGCAGCAGGAAGCGCCCGTTCACACCCGGCAAGGGGAAGTGTTAGCCAGAGGCAAAATGCTGGCCTGACGAACATGAAGCGGATCAGGCGGCACAGCGGGGTTAGGCGGCAACAATCGCCAAAGCCCAATACCTGAACGCTGTGACGTAGATCCGACAGGCATAAGCAGGAAGGTCACGCGAATTACTCTGGGAGATCTGTACGTTTGCCATTGTGCTACCGAGCGTCGTGAGGCGACGGGATGAGCATGCAGAAGTCAGCCGAAGCCGTAGTCGCTGCTGTCGAATATCCTGCTCGACGAACTTGACCGCATACTAGAACGGCGGGGCCATCGCTTCGTCCGCTAACCGCCGTGTACTGAACTGTAAGCACGCTGATGTGAGAGGACGGCGGGTGTGACCCGCCTCCTACTCGATTCTGTTCGTTTAATTTTCAACTTTGCACAGGTCGCAGGGTATTCCCTGCGACCTTTTTTTGCGCGTTATTTGTAGGTGACGGTAAAGGTCAGGCCCCCTTCGGCGACGCCTGGCTTTACAGTGGGTGCGCTCTGGTAATAGCGTGCCTGAAAGTCCAGCTGGGTGATGCCGATACTCACCGGCTTGACCGATTCGTCGGATTGCAGTGGCATGGGGCTGCCATCACCGCGCAACAGCTGGATTTCAATCCCGGCGGCATCGGACAGCGTGCCCAGGCTGAAGCGTCCTTCGGCCGGAACGGTAGGTACCGAGCCGTTCGCACCGTCCAGTATCAGGTGAACGTTGGCGGGGGTGGGGTTGGGGGCGCTGGCATCTTCGCAGTCGCTGAGCCTGATATTGAACGGTACCGCCGGGGTGGTGCTGCCCACCCCTTTGAAATCTGCCAGCGGATGGCTGCCCAGTTGCACAGGGTCGGCGCTTACCGCGTCGGCTTTCAGGGAGCACTGTGCCTGGTTCACCGTTGCGCTCAGGCGGAACTCCATCATTTTACCCAGGTTATGCATATAGCCATGAAACAGCTCGCCATTGATACGCTGGGGACCGGGGGCGATCGGCCCTGTCTTGATGAGCCAGGCCTGCCCCCTGATGGTCGACAATTCGGTGTTGAACGGCTGGTCGCGCATGGTGCCGCTGTAAGGGATGACGGGGCGGCTGCCGGAATCGGGAACGAAGGAGTTATTGGCCACCCCGTCAAACGGTGAACCAAGCTCTATGTAGACCCCAATGCCGGGGATGTTGGTTTCCATGACATGGCCATCGATGTTCTTGCCACCGATAGGTGGCAAGCTTCCAGCGAAGATGGCCGCGGTGTTGGGGAGCGTTGACTTGGGGGGGGTGGCGGGGTCCCATACGCACCTGGCTATCGCGCCTTCATTGCTGCTTTTGGTTATTGAACTGGTACCGATCACGGTCCCCTCTGCAGCATCGCGGGGTACCCAGAATGTCCCGATGTCACGCTCGAAGGTCATGTAGGTGGCGCCCGTCGAGAAGCTACAGCTTGCGTACGCGTTGCCAGCGCCAAGGCCCAGGGCCAGGCAGCAGGCGGCCAGCCGCATGCGGCGGCGGGGGGTGAATGTAAACACGGTCATCACAGCGTTTCCTGGATATTGTCGCCGGGCAGGCGGGTCTGGCCGCTGGCCTGAGGCGGTTGGCAGTGCAGGGTTTGCAGGCGGTAGCCACCGTTTTGCGCAAGTGCTTGCGGGTCGATAATCAGTGGGCAGGCGTTATCGCTGGCGTCGCCCCACAGCACACGTATGGCCTGTGGGCCTGTGGTGCGGGTGGACACCAGCGCCTGCCCGGCCTGGCCGACCACCCCCAGGCTTTGGCCGTTGGCATCGAGTACCTGGGCGCCAAACGGCACGGGTTGGCCGTTGGCCTGGCGCAAGGTCAGCACCAGGCGTGCCACATGCTCGGCGGTGTAGCTGGCCTTGACCACCGCACCCCGGCGCGGCACCACGTGCTGGCTGGCGTTGCCAATCACCACTTCCGGCGACAGGTCGTCGGTTTGCAGCACCAGTGCATTCAGGCGATAGGGGCGCAGGTACGGCACCAGCGCATAACCCTGTGCATTGGTGCGCGCCGAAGGGGTGTTCTGCACACCGACGCCGGCCACGTCGGGCACATGTACCAGGGCCATGGTTTCGCCCAGTTGGCTGCCGAGTGCCACGCCATCGCCATGCAGCATGATGGCGCCGCTGGCATTCACCGAAAGGGTGCGGTAATCGCTGCCTTGGTTGTAACCCATGCCGACATTGGCCAGGCTGCCTTGGTAATTGACCGACATCCCACCACTGCTGCGCCCCTGGCCGTCGTTGCTCAGCGAGGTACTGTAGCTGAGCTGGTTGTCCAACAAGCCGCCGCTCAAACTGGCGCGTTCGCTGGTTTTGCCACCGTCGTTGCGCAGGTCGAAGCTGGCTTGGTGCTGTCGGCCGAAGTCCAGTGGCACGCTGAGGCTCAGGCCGAACATGCGGCTGTCGTCGTTTTGCGAGTTCAATGCCTGGGAGGCGAACAGGTTGACCGACACTTTGCCTACGCGGGTGGTGTATTGCAGCTGGTACTGGCGGCGCTGGTTGCTGGTTTGCCAGTAGGTGTCCTGGGAAAACGTCAGGTTCAGCGTGCTGCGCTCACCCACGGTGTGGTACACCGAAGCTTCCAGGCGGCTGCGCCGGTTGCCCAGGTAGCTGCTGGCATGGCTGCGCTGTTGCACGGCTTCGTCGAAGTCGCGGTAGCCCTCGGTCGAGTAGCGGTAGCCGGCAAAGCGCAGGTTGGTGCGGGTGGGGAAGCTCTTGCCATAGCGCAGGGCAAAGCTGTGGCCCTGGGGTTCGCCCAGTGTACCGCCCAGGTCGGTGGAAGAGCGGGTCACATCGAACGACAATGCCCCCAAATTGCCGACGTCGCGGGCCAGGCCCAGCACGCTGGCCTTGTAGTATTCGCTGGAAAGCAGGCCGCCGTAGAGGGTGGTATCCCAGGCACCGCCTCGGGCCAGGGTGGCTTGCCAGAACAGCGGGTCGTCGAGCTGTTCGGCGCCGTCGTAGCGGCCAACGGTCGCGCTGTAGCGCCATACACCGTCGCGTAGCAGAGTGCCCATGCTGGAATAGGGTTGGGTGAAACGGCGGACCTGGCCATCGGCCTCGGTGATGACCACCTCCAGCTCGCCATGGCCAGAGCCTACGCTGAGGTCATCGATGGCGTAGGGCCCGGGGGCCACGTAGCTGGAATAGATAGGATAGCCATTGTGCAGGATTTCTACCTTGGCGCGGCTCTGGGCCACGCCGCGGATCACTGGGGCGTAATGCTGCATGGCATCGGGCAGCATGCCCGTGTCGGATGCCACGCGTGCACCGGTGAAGCGTACGCTGCGGAACATGTCGCTGTTGGTGAAGGTTTCGCCCAAGGTGATGTTGGCCTGCAGGCCTGGCAGGTCGCGCTGTGCATAGGTGTCGCTGCGGGTCCAGTGGCGTGCCCCGTCGGCCTCGTCGCGCAGCGCCTGCTTGCTGCGCAGGCGCCAGGCGCCCAGGTTGATGCCGCTGTCCAGGTACAGGTCCTGGCTGCTTTGGTTGCCCCGGCCACGCTGGCTGCTGTGCTGTGCCGAGGCCTGGTAGCTGATGAAGGCAGCGTTGATGCCGTTACTCCATTGCGCCTCGGGCACGCTGCCCGAACGGTCCTGGCGCAGGGCGATCTGCGGGATCGACAGCGACAGGCGCAACTGCGCGGGGTCGAAGTCGACGCTGGCGTGTGGCACCCGTTGCGCCAGGTCGAGGCAGGTGTCGTCGTCAGGCAGGGGGGCATCCAGGGCCTGTTCGCGCAGGTCGAGGGTGCGCAGTAGCGTGCTGGTCAGGCAGGGCTGCAAACCCTGGCCATCTGGGCCTTCGATGAAGTCGATGTCCTGTTCGTGCAGGGGGCTGAGGTTAAGGGTGAGCTGCACCCGGTAGCGCCCTGGCGGCAGGCGGGTCTGGGCGGCAAGGTTTTGCAGGGCCAAGGCTCCGGCGTCGGCTGGCTGGCCAGGGGCTTGGCGCATGAAGCCGGGCTGGAAGGCGATGTCGGCCTGGTTGGCCAGGGCTGGGTGGGCAAGGGTCAGCGCCAGGCAACTGCCAAGCAGTGGCGGCAGCGGGGCGAGGCGCAGGCGCAACGGCAAAAGTCTGCGCCGTTCGAGCTGGGGCATGAGCGTTTCCTGGGCGGCGTCTACGGACGATGCACAGGTAGGCTCGTGGTAGGCGCCTGGTGCTGGAAATGGATGGGTGTCAGGGCAGGTTTGGCTGCCGGGTCACGGTTTACAGGCGGGGGGCAGGGTAAGCGGGAGGGCGAGACTTGGTATGTCGGAAAATTCTGGTGTATGGCGTGCTTTGTATTCAAAGATGCTACAGTGAAGAAGCCCGCTGCCTTCTAGCGGCGGGCTTCGGGTATCGGCGTTTCTAGAGAGGGCCAAACTGTCCTGTGCCTACAGGTCCGTAATCTCGCCCTTTGTTTCGACCCACAATGAAATGACCCCATGGGCTTGCTGGCGCACCGGTTGACTGGTTAATCACCCTGGAGGTCTCACTCACTGTCGTTATCGCTTCACGGACTTGTCCAGGGCCATTGGCCATTGTCGGCTCAAGCACCGTGGAGCTAGTGCTTGTTGATGTTGATGTTGATGTTGATGTTGATGTTAAGGCTGGTGAGCTGTGTGGGGTTGCCTCAGCACGAGCGTAGCCGGTACTCGGGCGTACCGTGCGACGTGAGCGGGCAACGGTAAATTTTTTGATTTGATTGATAATGGTTGTGTTGGTCGACTCCGAGTTAATGTTCTGAACTATGACCTTCCCACCTGCGTTTGCCACCGCAGGTGCCGCTTGCGCGCCCTGCGCTGCGGATTTCGCTGCCCTCACCGCCGCTTTCGTGGCAGCGGCGCCGTACCCGGCGGCAAACATGCCGATAACCGCGAAAGCATTGCTGAGCTGATACAGCAGGTTGGACTGTTCCGGGTCGCTGTACATGACCGCTGTCGCTGCTGCCTGCATGCCCAGGGCAACGCCGTTGGCCGCCACGCCGACCACGCCAATGACATAGCTGGTGGTCAAGCCGATACTAGCCGGTGCCGACCATGGCATGGCTATCGCCGATGCAACGAAAATGGCTGCGGCGACGGCGACGCCAAGCCAGGCATACCAGGGCACCTTGGGCTGTTCTTCTTCCTTGAAGCGCTCCAGCGGTGCCTGGCGGCCTCGTGCTGCGGGCTCCGCGCGGTGGCCAGTTGGGTCGTGCCAGTAAACCGGGTTGCCCAAGGCGTAGGTGTACGGGTTGAGGCCGGCTTCTTCAGGCGGTAACGAGTCGGGGCTGTGGAAGCGCATCAAGCCTGGGTTATAGGCCCGGTAACCACTGCCCAGCAGGTACCAGTCAAAGGCGCGCTCACGGGCTTCGCCGTTGAACGCCAACAGGCTGCGCATTTGCTGGTCAGCGTCCTCGGGCTGTTGTTCACCATAAGGGGCATAGTGGGCATGCCGGGTGCCGTCTGCATCGTGCTCGGTGTTCACGCTGCCGGCATGGTCGGTAAGCAGCAGTGTGCTGGCCCCGGCTTGTTGCTGCGCCCGGGGTTGGCCGCCAACATGCAGGTACTCGGTGAGCAGGCCGTCTTCCACAAGGCTGTCCAGGCGATGCGCTTCATAGCGGCGCTGTACCTTGTGCGCGCCAGTACCGGAATACAGCAACTGGTCATGCCCGTCATAGCCATACTGCGCCGTTACCGTGCCATTGGCATCCTGTACCTGGTGCAGGCGGCCAAGGCTGTCGTAGTAAAGCGCGTTGCCACGCTCATCGTTGAGCATGTTGCCCTGCTCGTCGTAGCTGAATGTTTGCTCCGCCGGGCAACCTTCAGGCGGCAGGGTATGCGTGACCTTTTCCAGCCTGAAGCTGTCGTGAGCACAGTAGGTGAAGTTCGCGTCGTCCCGCTCGCCGTCACTGAACGTGGTGCGGCAACGCTCGATATTGTCTACAGCGTCAAACCTGAACAGCTGGCTGGTAATTTGTCGGCCACTCGCGGTTTGGATGGGGCAATCGTATTTGGTCAGGCGACCGAGGTCGTCATACTCGAATGTTTCCTCACGCAGTTTTTGCTCACCTTGCCAAAGGGTGCGCGAATGCAGCATGTCGTTGTCCAGCCACACGTGTTCCAGTGTGCGCACCTTGCCGTTGACGCTCAATGTCCGGAGGGTCTCCCTGCCCAGGCTATCGTAGGCCTGAATGCACAGGGTGACAGGTTGTTGCTCAGGGGGGGGGTGGGTGGTGTCGCGGGTCTCGGTGGTTTCCAGCAAACCGGTGTCTTCGTTGTAGGTCAGTGTCGACACCACCTTGCCCTGTGTCACCGTCGTGAGCCGGCCGTGCTCGTCATAATCGTAATCACGGGCCAGGCCATCGCTGTGCTTGTGCTGCGTTGGCAGGCCTTGCCAGGACTGCTGGTAGGTGGCGCTGTAAGGCGTACCGTCGGTGTCGGTCAGGTGTTCTTCGCACAGGTCGCCCTGGTCGGTGTATACATAACGGCGTTTACCCAGCGCATTACTGGCTTCGGTGATTTCCGCGCTTTTCGGGTCATAGCCAAAGTCTGCAACCAGTTGGCTCTTCAGGTGTGCGGGGCTGTCCTCGTCTTCGAGCGATGCAACAAGTTTGCTGGGCTGATCGGTCAGTTCCTGCTTGTATTCATAACCGATAATCCGCTTGCGTGTGCCTTTGGTTGTTGTGTCCAGGCTGAAGAGCGTGCGTTTGTCGACCAGGTGTGTGGTGCCTTGATAGGTGTACGCCTCCACCCGAGCACCCACGGTCATGCGCTCGACGCGGCCAAGCCCATCGAATTTGCGCTCGTGCAGCACCTGTTCAGGTGCATCGCTGTGCGCTTTCAAATGCAGTGCGGTGACCAGCTCGCCCATGCTGTGAGGGGCGAACGTGCGCAACAGGATGGCACCGTCTGGCCGCTCATTGCTGGCCATACGCCCCAGGGCATCATAGGTGAACCGGTTGGTGCGCTGGATGGACTGGTTATTGCCTTCGGGGGCCTGAATCGTCTCGGTACGGCTCAGGCAGCGGCCTAGGCCGTCATAGGTGTAGTCTGTGCGGCCAGCCTGGCGGGCAACGCGTTTCTTGCCCCCCTCAGGGGTGTCTACCTCCTCCTCCAGCAGACGGTACTCATGAACCGGCTTGTAGAAGCGGTTAAGTTTGCTGACAGTCTGTTGCAGCCTCTGCTCTGGCTTGTTCGGGCTCTCGATCCAGCGGGTCACCCGCTGGCCACCAGGTTCCAGCGGCGAGGTTTCGACACATTCCCGGATGCCATCGGGGCGCACCGTTTCGCAGCGTTGGCCCCAGCTGTCGTAGCGGTAGGATGACTGCAATTTGAGCACACGGGGCTCTGCTGCATCGTCTTTGGCCGGCAGGTAGTCATAGCTGGTTTCACGCTCCAGGCGGCCAGCCGAGTCATATTTCAGCTCGGCAACCGTGCGTTTGACAATCTTCCCGGTGACCGCATCCTTGGCTTCACGCTCCTGCCTGACCGGGCGGCGGCTACCATCGAATACGGTGCGGGTGATCACGCCCTTGCTGTCGGTAACCTCTTCGCAGGCGCGTTTACGCCCGTCATCGTCAAGCAGCTTGTAGGCGGTAGTACGGGTCGTGGCGAAAGCGGTGCCGGGGCTGGCGGTTTCCGAGGTGACGCGGCCCAGCACATCGTGGTCATAGCGCGTGAATATGCCATTGGCATCGTGCTCCAGCACCACCTGGCCGTTATGCAGGGAGTAGGTGGTGGCCGTTTTCTTTTCCAGCGTACGGGTATGGTCAGTGAAGGTTTCGGTGCTGCGGCTCCAGGTGAGCTGGCCCGCGTCATCATTGACCTTTTCGTACTTCCATCTGCTGGTGGTCGTGAACCCGTTGACCTGCAACTCTTGTTGGTCAACCCGGCCGTGCAGGAACGGGTTGTCGGTTTTATTCAGGTAGCGGCGCACTTTGCGGTTCAGCAACTTGCGCCCGGTACCCACGCCCTCGAACATGTCCTCCTGCTCCAGGGACAGCCAGGCCTGCATCTTCCAGTCGGGGTCTTGTGGCAGCGGGGGCAGGCTGGCATAGGTGTATTCACTGCTCAGGGTCTGCGCCAGCGGTTCGTTCGGGCTGGACGGGGCGGCAGGGTAGATGGTGACGGACTTGAGGTTGCGTTCGAAGCCTTCCGGGTCATCCGTACCAGGGTAGTAGGTACGTACCATGCGTGTGCCGTCAGGTTTAACCTCGGTCAGCAAGTTGCCATAGTCGTCGTAGGTGGTCGTCGTGATTTCCTCGTCGCCGACCGTTGGGTCACCCTCCATCGCCCAGGATTTGGTCACGGTAGCAGGAAGCTGGAAGTACGCAGGCTGGTCCTTGAACGGCAAGTTTTCCTTTTCGTGGTACTTCGTGGTGACGGTTTCGACGCAGCCGTTGTCCGTGGTGGCCTGGGACGTCATCAAATGGAAACGGTTGAACGTACTCACGACCGTTCGGTAGCGTTCGCCATCCCGGTAATGCTCGGCGGTAGAGGCGTATTCAAAGGTATGGCCGGTAAACCGGTAGAGTTGGTCCGTACCGTCTTCATTGCCGTAAACCAAGCCGGTGCCGTTGCCCAAAAAGTTATTGGTGGAGTACGTGTATTTGGTCAGTATGTGCGTGCTGCTATCGCGCACATCAGGCTTGACCCAGTGTTCATCGACCGAAGGCAGGTACCGCTGAATACCTGGGTATTTATGGCCCGCGTTGCCTTCGTGGTAACTGATTGTGTCTATGCCTTTGTCGGGGTTTTCGACACTGATCAGAAAAGGCAGTGTGTCGAAAATCTTGTACTTCATTTCCCAGTATTCATCACTGGAAGTGGGCAATGTGATTCTTTTGAGTTGGTTATTTTCCAGGTCGAGCAGGTATGTGGCCGGGTTGCGTGTGGTTGGGTTGACCGTGAACTCTGCGCGGAAATCGGTGGGGTATTTTATTTCAAGCAGCAAGCGGCCAGTGTCATCGACGATGGATTGCAGCCGTGCCTTGCTGCGGGTTGTGTCGTAGCCGAGAGTCACGCCATGGCCCGCGGCGCCCATTACCCGAACAGGTACAGCGGTAGTCGCGTCATTTGCCTGGGGCTCAAGTATTTCAACAAGGCCGCCTTTATGGGCAGTGCGAATACGTGTTCTGTTGCCTTTGCTGATGTTGCTGAAACGAAAACTGTCCAGTTTCCGCTCTTCGATGACGGGTGCGTTGCCAGGCCCATTGTCTGCAACTTTGAACGATTCGCCAGTGTGCAGTGAGAGCATCCCGGTGGTGGTATTGAAACTACTGAGTTTCAGGTTCCAGCCAATGCCAAACCCGTTGTTTTCATTGCTCATTGGGCTGAAGCTCAATTGCAAGGGCAGGTCCGGGCCGCAATGGTCGTTGGCATTCAACGCCGGAAGGGCAATGGACAACGTGTACAGGCCCGTTCGAGGGTCGACGCTGCTCTGCATGAAACTGGAAAAATTGAAAGCATTCGATGTAGTTGCCATGGTGCGGGTTCCTGGGGGGCGGTAGCCGTTGAATAGCCTGTGTTCAGCGCATGGCCCTGTATGGGGTGTCGTCAGGGGCGTAATAAGCCCTTTGGCCGTGGTCAGTGGACATCCACGACAAACTGTCTACCGCGAAGCCTAAAAAAAAAGCCCCTCCCACGCACCTGGCAAAACTACTAGGTGTACGCGCGTCCGGCACCGCAGGCGGTGTATGGGCTACCTGTTATTTTTGCCAGTTGCGGGGGCAGGTTGGCTGTTCTAAAAATGTGCTGGCAGATCACCGAGCTGGGCAACAGGCACTGGCATAACGCGATCATCTATTTAATTGACGGGTGCACGGGATTCTTTGTGCAAGCGGCAGGCGTTCGCCAATTTTTTGGAAGTTTTATATATGAATGAGCGAATAAGAGAAGGTGAAACCCTGGAGGCGCCCACCATCGAGGGTTTGACGGCATTCAATGAGATTGATCTTGATCAACTTGGCAGTCAGGACCTGGAGACCTGGGTCAACTATACCGGTATGGCTGTTGACGATGAAGTGTTGGTGCGCTGGCTGGGGCGAGGTGCTGCGGGTGAAGGGTATGATTTTACCGGGACGTTCACTGTCAAGGCACCTGATTTGATCGATGGTATGAAAGTAGTTATTGGTAATAGCTATATTACAGGCGCCGCAGGCGGCGAGGCATTTTATTCATATACCCGCGTGGCGGACGGCCCCAGGCCCGAAGCTCAATCGCTTCGAACTTTTAGTTACATAGGCATCAGGCCCCGAGGCCAAGTTGAAGCATTGTCAGTCCTGCAAGTGGTTCACTCCCATGGCCTGATCATTCAGCCCAACCAGTTGCCAAGCAGCGGGATGAGTGTGATGGTGCCCCGCTACCAGGCCATGCAGGTGAACGACAAGGTTACCTTGACGGTAGCGTGCTACGAGCCAGACGGCACGCTCGACGACACCTGGAAAAAAGTCGTCACCGTCGGGGAAAAACACTTCGTGCAAGACGCTATCAGTGATGTGGTCCCTAAAAGTTACTTTGACTGGATCGACCCAGGCTATGTACTGGCCTCCTACGAGATCGAGTTCGCAGTGGGTGGGCGCCTTAAATCACCGGTGCAGCGGCTGGACGTTGACTCCAAAGGCAGTTTGCCTGGCTACCTCAGCAAGCCCGCCATTGATGGGTATAACGAAGGTGACCCGCTGGACCCGGACAAATCGCCGAATGGTCTGCTGGTCAAGCTGCCTGCCTACCCCGGCATCGCGGACTCCGACTACCTGACCCTGCTATGGTCGGTCCCTGGCGCCGGGGGCCTGCAGTATATGCCATCGGCGCGTGTCGACCCGAGCATGCGGGCTGTCGACTCGATAGCTTTCCTGATCGGCCGAGAAGCCCTGAGTAAAAGCCAAGGCACCACGGTAAGTGTTTCCTACTTGTATGGCCGCGAGGGCGAGGGGTTGCGTTCGCAAGTGCTGCAAGTTGACGTGCAAAGTGCACGCGACCTGCCAGTGCCCGTGGTAGAAGGCGCCACGGGCGACGGCGCAGCCGACAGCGGCAACATATTGGCTGATCTGTCCACTTCGGGTGTGTATATCAATGTGCCTGCCGGTAATGTGCTGCCGGGTGAGGAGCTGCATGTGCACTGGTCTGGCGCTACCGCGCTTGGCGAATATGTGGCGAAAGCACCGGTTTCCCCTGATAAGCCGTTGCGCTTCCTGATTCCGCCCGCGTATGTACCCGCCAACATGGGGCGTTCGCCTGTAGATGTCAGTGTTCGTTTTAATGTGTTCTTCAGGCTGGTGAGGGATGAAGACAACTACACCGACTCGCCGCCTTACAAGTTGCGTATCAAACCACTGGATAACGCGACATTGCCGACCGTCGACTTGCCCGATGGCCCGGTGTACCTCAGTCAGTTACCAGCAGCGGGGGCCAGGTTGCAGATGGGCACCTGGATGTTCATTGCACCCGGGCAACTGCTGACGATTGTGATGGAAGGGGTAGACCTGCAAAACAACCCTGTGAGCTTTACGGTCAGGGATGCGAAGCCAGTGACGGCCGACGAAGCACGCACCGGTGTGGGTGAAATGCTGCCCAGGTCGGAATTCATGAAGTTGAAAGTGGGCGAGCGTTTTACGTTGTATGCCCGGGTGAGCTTCAACGGCGGGGAGTTCTTTTTGAAGTTCAGGTCGCAGTCATATCCGCTCAACCCGTAATTTTCATTGTTGACTTTTTTTCATCTGCAGGGCCCTAGGTGGCCGTGCACCCACGTTACTGGAGAATGATCATGACCAGACCAACTTTTTCTGAACTTTACACTTACATGGCAGAGGCTCCGCGCACCCGCGGCTGGGGCGCATTTTTGATCTATGACCGTCAAAAAGCCAATCTTTTGCTGATGCAGGAACATATCCTGCGGTCGGACAGTGGAGCCTGGATCGAACCCATTTCAGATGAGTTGGAAACCGAGACCGGCAAGTATTCACGGTTGGAAAACTTTGCTTTTGGTACACCGGTGCTGTCGTTTGAGAACTCGAACATAGGGGGCTCCATGGCCGCCTTGAGTATTCCTGTGATCGGCGGCAAGTTGACCGAGTGGAGCCGCGTACCCGGGGCGGAGTTGCCGACGCTGGTCGGTATATCGCATCTGGACCCGCTGACCGCGCCACGCGTCAAGATGAATATAAAGCTCAACGATGGTGCAGGCGGGGTAGTTGATGAAGATGGTCGCGTGTATCTGGACCTGTCGCAAAGTAACAGCTATTACTTTGAGGTGAGCCAGTGGAAAGAGCTGAATACAAAACTGGGGCAGCTTATACAGGATAGGTTTAAGGACCCAGGGCGGGGTGAGCAGACTTGGGAGTTGAGCAGGTTGGAACCGATGGAGGGAAACCTGAGTCCGACAACGTTCAGGCTGCGCACGCACTCCTTGGCCAGAGCGGGTAAAGCGGTGCCCAGTACTAATCAGGCAGAGTTGGAAGAGGGTGCCATTATTGTTGGGGTAGCGTTCAATGGTGCTGAAAATGGAGACTTTCCGGATGAAGATAAGCTAATGCCGTATTTGTTGCCCTCGCGTGAGTCGGGGGGGGTATATTCGGCAGGGATTGTAATGAGCAGTTACGCGTATGCGGCAAGCGCTTTGACAGAATTGTTCTACAAGATTCGTAGTGGTTACTACGTTCCAGCTCCTGTCACGTATGTTGAAGATAGTGATGGGTTTGTGATTGGTGCTAAGGGGGGAGGGTTTAGGGTTGAGGGTGGGTACAGTATTATAAATGAACCTAGATTTTACTTTCAGATAGATGTTCTTTTTGCTGGTGGGGTGCTCTCGTTTACGGCTGGTGAACGTGGGGTAATGGGTAAATGGGAGTATGATGGTGTGGCGGGTACAGCGAGTTTTGGTGTCAGAGCCGGTGAGCACTGGTCCAGGGGTTCATATACTTTTAATATGAGAGGGGGTGCAGAATTCGCCCTGTCGGCAAAAATGATTGAAGGTAGTGCATTGGAGCTGGCCGTTGAGGGGGAGGTGAAAGTCGATGCCATTTTTTACGTCCAAACCGGTGAGAAAGATCAATATTTGGACGAAGGTCTTGAGCCTTTTATAGAAGGCTTTAAAAATTACGTCGGGAATGTTGTGAGGAGCATTACAGGGAAAGTGGAAACTATTGATTACTGGCGCCTGAATAGTCTGCTCTTCCGCAACGGTCACCGCTCTATGCCCGACACTTTTTCGTGTCCCGGCGAGGTCATGCTACTGGGTGATTTGGCTCCCGCCCTTACCGCCTTCGCGATCGACCCAATTGAATTAACACTCTCTGCGGAGAATACACAAGAGCTCACGCTCACACCCGCCCCCCCGGCAGGGCAGGAGGTAACATGGGCGGTGAGCGCGCGCCCGGATGATCCCGAAAAACCTGTGGGGCCTGAAAACCTGGGCGAAGTCGTCAACAGCGTATACAAGGCTCCCAAAGCAGAGAAAATCGCCGGTACGTTCCGCCAGGTCATCATTACTGCAACCGTGGGCGAAAACAGCAGCAGCGCATTGTTCACCGTGGTGCCCAAGCCTGTAGCGGTAAGGCCGCAGTTGCTCAATGCGCTTTATTCCACTGAAACTTCAGAGCGTTACGTTCTGGAGGGCGGCAGCGTTGGCGCGAGCTTGACTTGGACCAAGGGTGACGGCTTCAAAGGCGAACTGCGTGACCCCACGGCTGACGACCGTAAGGAGCTGAATATTCCGGATGACAAGATTGTAAAAGTGTATGTAGCCCCGAAGAAGAATCCTGAACAAGGGCCGGTGTTGGGATCGCTCATGCAACTGGACCAGGTCCATGTTTCCGCTGCTGGTCGCACGGAGACCATCGATATCACCGTAGTTTGGTCCCCGACTGCAGCAACCTTGAAAATGACCAAGGACGGTACGGCACTGAAGCTGGTGCTGGCTGTGCAGGGCTGGGGCGGCGACCCGACGGATCTGCCACCTGAAAAGACCAAATGGTTCGTGGCCAAGGGTAAAGGCACGCTCGATGAAGCAAAGGGTACCTACCATCCAGCGGCGGACGAGGGTAATTCGGTCATCATTGCCGGTGTAGGCCTTGATAGCTTTGCGTGGAATTACGTTGTTGTGCCTATGCCATACACCTTCGAAGATGCGTTGGCCTTCGAAGAGATGAGCAAAGCCTTGCAGCCCACCCAGGCCGAGCGGGTCGAGTACACCGCCGAGCAGATCGAGTCGATGGAAGCCGTGAAAAAAGCCTTCAGCAGCCTCAACGTGACAGGGGCTTGATCATGTCTACTAACACCAAGCAGGCACTCCTCGATGAACTGAAAAAAGGCGACAGCACGCGCGGTAGCGGCGCGGTGCTGGCATTGGGCCGTGATGTTCTCAATGAGGGGTTGCAGAGAACTTTCGTCGAACAGTTCGACCAGCGTGGCGGGTTACTTGCCATCGACGGTGAATATTTCATCGAGCCGGCCGTAAGGACCGAAAAGGTGGCGTTCACGCAACTGACGCTAGGCCCGCCTCAGCTGTCTTTCAAAGGTGCTCTGGGCGTTTCGGGGCAGGTCAGGGTCAGCATGGAACTGCTCACCGGGGAGTGCGTGTCGTCCACGGTGCTGCCAGGTAACACCGAGCAATTTCGAAGGAGCCACGTGCTGGAAATGGGCATGGGCTATCGCTTCGAGGTGTATGGTCGTTTGAAAGTGCAGCCGCACGCCTACCTCGACAAGTACCAGGTCTTGCTCGACCTTACCGAAGCCAGTGAGCCCCGTTGCACGCTGGGTGGCAACAGCACTGCCGCCGTCAGGATGGGAGAATTCCTGCTCGAACAGCTCAAGCCCGAGTGGGTAATGAGCAACCCCTTGGCGGTGCTGGAGTTCGACATTTCCGGCCATAACGCCTTGGCTACCCGGCGCATCCAGGTAGTGGCACAGCAAGCCCCTGAGGGGGCCGGTGGCGGCTCATCGCCAGAAGACGACGGGGCGCTGCTGGTGCTGATGCAACTGGTTGGTGGCCGGGAGGTTGGCCAGCCTGGCAGCCCCTTGCCCTACCTGCTGCCCCGCAAGAATGGCAACGATAACTACGCCAGCGCGCTGCTGATCAGCCGAGAGCGTGCACCGATTGCAAAGGGTCGCACCAATGTCGCACTGGAGCAACTGGTGCTGCCCGATGCTTATCGGGTGGTGCTGGAGCAAGAGGAACACAACCCGCATGACATGATCGTTTTCGGCGACGTCGCCGCTTCTGCCGCTTCTCGCCAGCCGCAACCGCCCCTGGGCAAAGTGGCTGCGGACAAAAGCGCCGCCTTTACGGTCGTGACGCCCTCCGTAAAAGCGTGGACCGCACTCGATGTGAACACCCCGCTCGACTCTGGCAGCATCGAAGCCGGCCAATACCATGCCCCTGCAGCGAAAACGTTCCGGCGTCGGCAGCGCCTGGTCAACGTCAAGGCGCATTTTGCCAATGCCCAGGAAGGGGCGAGCAAGTCGTCATTGGTGGTCGCAAGCAGCGAAGACCTGATGATTTCACCACGGGTGATCATCTGGGGCAAAGGCGATGGGCCCGTTCTGCTGACCGCGTCGCAAGGTGGCCCACTGGAGTGGGCGCTCGAGGGCGATGAGTTCGGCAGCGTCGTGGGAGACCCTGAAGGTGATTCCGAAACACAGCACGCTATCTTTACACCGACTGAGCCTACGAATAACCCGCCCATTCGCCTGCAACGGATCAAGGTGACCAACTGGGAGGGCAACAGTGGATATGCGACGGTGGTCATTCTGTCCATGCCCGCACCGTTGCAGCTCGCACCCTTCCATGTGCCGAACATGGCTGCTTCAGATGGCCAGCAGTTTACCCTGACCGAATCACTCGCCGAGCAGGCCCCGGATGTGCCTTGGGGCGACCGACCTGCGGTGCAGAGCACCGTGTGGGAGTTGTACGGGGAAGGCGAACTGGTAGACGGGCATTACACGGCGCCGGAGGCGAGTACCGGGCAGGTCAGTGTGGTGGTGGGTGTGTTTAGCGGCCGGGCGGGGCTTGCAGTGGTCGAACACAATGCCGTTGCCTACCCCAGCAACTTTGTCGGTTTGCAGCGCTGGTTGGCCTTGAGTCAATTCAAGCTCTTTCTTAACGACACGACGAGGAAAAAGGCCTGGGCGAATGGCCGGCAACAAGTGGCTATCGATATTCATATCGAGACCAAGCCTTTTAACGGCGAGGATGGCGACACGTATGAACCGGTAAGCGATGCAGAGTTGGCCACCCTGCAGCTTACCCATCGGGATGGCACCTTGATCGAATGGCTGCCCGCTGACACCGAGGCGATCGTACCGGGCGGAAAAAAATGGGCCGCCAGCAAGTTTCGCAACCGCTTCGACTACTTGCCGGCGGGCGAAGCGCGGGTGTCTGCGCAAGAGGCGCAAGACGTGCAAGCGCGCAAAGAGCAGTCGAAGGGAGCGGGGGTAAAAGGTAAGGAAGAGGCGTTGCGCATTGTCACGGTTTACCTTCAAACCACCGAGGCGGAAGTACGTTGGATTCGGGCCAAGTTTCAAAGCCACCGTAATGCCTGGCACGACTCTTTCGTAGAAAACCCTAATGCCGACGGTGAGGTAGAACTGGGTGGGCTGCCACCCAAGCAACTGGATATCGCCGACCTGGAACCGTTCACTGGCGTGCGCGTGGCCCAGAAAAACGGGTTCGATGTGCTCGATTCGGGGGGGCGCGTTATCGATGGCCACAATTACTGGCACTTCACCACGCACTACTGGACATTGCGTGCCAGGGGGCAGCGACGCTTCGTCGATGTGCGCTTCGATCATGTTTCTGTTTTGGAATATGAAAGCGAGTTGCTCGACGAAACGTTCACCAGTTATGTGGGTGTTGCCTATGTGCCGCGCGAGCTGCCGGGGCGAACCGCTGAGCGGCGTATCGAGTATCAGGCCGAAATGGAACTGTTGGCGTCGCAGCACGCGGGTACACCGTTGAAGCGGGACCTTGTACAGGGGCACTTTAGCGCCGGCACGTTGCTCGTGGCGCTTGAACGGGTCCCGGACATGAAGTTCTGGTACGACCAGCAGGGCATCAAGTGGCGTGAACAGCTGAGCCAGCCATTGAAGTTTACCTTGATCGATAACTACGGAACGCAAGCGGCGCTGTCCATCCACTGGGGTAGAAGACTGGACGATAACTCGATCAGCCCGGTAGATGCCCGAAACTTCCTGCACTGGAAGTTCCAATAATGGTGGCTGCCCTTCAAAGGGCAGCCCTCTTCTCCTGACAGGTGCAGTCTAATGACGACAAATTCGTTAGTCCATTCCAATGCATTTAATTTCATGAGCTTCGTTCAAGGGGGGGGCGACCCCCGAACGGGGCAATACAATGTATCGCTCGCGCTGCCCGAACTGGTGGCCAACCGGTTAAGCGGCCCCAACTTGCCTTTGCACATCGGCTTCAACCCGATGAACCCTGAGGACTCAGGCTTTGGTGCTGGATGGCGCTTGAACCTGAGCGAGTATGACCCGCAAAGCCAGATGCTAAGCTTGCACAGCGGTGAGCGTTTCAAGGTATTCGACAATGGCCCAGGTACGCAGCCGGTCATACCGGAGCGCAAGATCGACAGTTTCCACTTCGAGAACATTTCTGCTGGTGCCACCACGCTGTATCGCGTGGCGCACAAGTCTTTGATGATCGAAGTTCTTGGTTTGCACGATGTTACCGAGCAGGGGCAACCCAACAGCAAGAAGGTGGCACTGCCTGTCAGGGTGCTGACGCCGACCGGGGATGGCATTACCCTGACTTATCAGCAGGTGGATGTGCCCTCTCCGATGCCGGGTATTCCAGCCAAGCGTGTGCCGTGCCTGGCATCAGTCGAAGATGACAGCAAGCGAAAACTGCTGGAAATCAATTACGCCAACCTCAGCCGGGTACTGATTACGCTCAACCCTGGCTCGGCGGCGCAGGTGACCTATACGCTGGAACGCGAGAACAGTGAGCTGGTCAAGGTGGTATTGCCGACGGCCGACAAAGGTCGTTGGGCATTCGAATACAAAAAGATCGGCCAAGTACGCTGCATTGAACGCATGCGTACACCGGTCAATGGCATCGAAGAAATTTTCTACAAAGATGAGGGGCACGCGCTGCCGGGCGCCGGGCGCAGGACACTGCCTCATGTAGAGCGGCACCTGGTTAGCCCGGGGGCCAACCAGCCACAAATGCGTACCGACTACGTATTCAGCTCGAATAACTTCTTGGGCAACAATACGGGTATTTCCTTTGACGATAGCGGTGAAGACAACCTCTACAAAGTCACAGGCGCAGACTATTTCTATGACAGTACCGCCACACATTATAAAGGCGATACCCCGGTCTACACGGTCAAGACGTCATTCAACCGCTTCCACTTGATGGTCGATAAGGTCACCACGCAGAACGACTGCATCGAAACCCTGACCTTGCAGTACCCGGCAACGGGCAACAGGCCATTCAAGGACCTGGACAACAATTTCCAGTTGGCCGAAAGGACCACGACCTCCTGGCGCAAGGGGGCAGGCAGCACGGCGCGGGAACAGTCGGAAATGACCCGCTACGACCACCATGGCAACCTGGTGGAGAAGACCGAAGCCAACGGCAAGCGGACCCTGATGTCGTACTACCCGGCGGCGGACGACCCGGACACGTTCGTGCGCCTGCTCAAAACCGAGGAGGTCATCCCGGGGCCTGGCGAAGCCGGGGCCAAAACCTTGCTGCGTGAATACCGCTATCAGACGGTTGCATCGCGGGATGACGACGGGTATGCACGCGGCGCGTCAATGCGTAGCCATGAGCAGCTTCGCGTGCGTGACGGTGCGGTGCTGTCGACGTTGGAGACGCATTACCACGACAAACCACTCAACCCTCTTGAACATGGCCGTGCGCGTGAGCAAACCCTGACGCTCAATGGCAAGGCAACGCTTACCGAATATGCCTACAGTGAAGTTTCGGTAGACGGCCACGCTGCCGTACAAACTCAGGAAACGGTGACGGGGTTCGATCATGGTGAGCCTCTGCCGGCGCGTGAGTTGATCAATGCCAAGGGCAACGCCGAGCGACATGCGCAAAAGGTCATTACCGTGCAGCATTCGATACTGATTGGCGAGCCACTGCTCAACTATGACGACAACCAGGTGCAGATTGCCTACGCGTATGACGAACTCCGTCGCGTCACGCGTGAAACAGTCGACCCCAAAGGCAAATACAGCGCATCGCGCAGCTACAGTTACTACTTGTCGTCCGACGGCCAGCAGGCCTGGCAGATGCAGACGGATGTGAAGGGGGTCAAAAGCTGGAGCTATGTAGACGGCCTGAACCGTGCGGTACGAGTGACGCGCCAGGATCCGGACTTCGGCCGTACTCGACAAGCCAGGGAAGAAGAACGGCTCAGTTACACCGCGCGCTACGACGAACTGGGCAACCTGGTGGAGGAGACCGATTACGATTGGCTCGAGCTGAAGAACTTGCCATTGCGTACCCTGTACGAGTATGACGACTGGCGCCAGCGCCGCGTGGAAATAGGCCCGGACAAGGTGCGCATGTGCACGGAGATCGACCCGGTAGGGTTACCGGATCGCCTGGGGCCGGTACACAAGGAGTGGCGAGAGTCCATCGACCGTCGGCAAGTTACCGGCGTCACCATTACTCGGCTGAACCTGTTCGATGCGCCTGTCGATGTCGAGCGCCTCGACAGCAAAGGCGCCCGGGCGAGTTTGCACCGCTACTTCTACGATGGCTTGGGGCGCACGGTGCGGGAAGTGGATGCGCGGGGTTTTGAAACGGCTACCACCTATGACGAATTCGACAGGCAGGTGGACCAGACATTGGCTGATGGTTCGGTGGTACACCGTGATTATGCGCTGCACAGCGCCGCTGATTTGCCAACCTTGATCAAGGTGCTCGATAGCACCGATGGCGGCGATTACGTGCTGGGTACACAAACCTTCGATGGCCTGGACCGCATGGTCGAGTCGGTCACTGGGGGGCGTAAACGCACCATGCTGTTCGGCATTGGGCAACGTCAGCCCGAAGCGGTGATCACACCGTCAGACCACCGTATCGACTATGAGTACCTGCCGCAGTTGGGCGAGGAGCCATTAAGCCGCAAGACCCTGGGCAAAAATGCGGCGTATACCTATGACGAACACAATGCTCGTCTGTTGCAGTGTACCGAGAATGAAGAAATGCTCGAGCGTGAGTACTACAGTACCGGCGAGCTGAAAGTTGAAAGGCGCCAGCACAACGATGAGGCGCAACCGCATGAGATGTTCTATGTACACAGTTTGAAGGGCCGCTTGCTGGGGTATACCGATGTACTGGGCAAAACCCAGTCGTATGAGTACAACCCGCTTGGGCAGCTGTATCAGACCAGCCTGGAAAATGTGACCAGTACATTCCGTTATGACGAGCTGGGCAGGACCGCCAGCATACTCACTGAAACCGTGGATGAGGACGGCAGCCAGCGCTGTCTGGAAACGCAGCTGTTCTACGATGATTTCGAGCGCGAAGTGCGTCGGCGTTTCGATTTTGGTGACGCAGTACAAACGTTGGCCCAGACGTACAACGAAGTGGATGGCATTGACAGTAAGACGTTGACGGCCGGAGAACAGGAAGGCGACAAATTACGCCATGAAACCTTCGAGTACGATGACCGGGCGCGGTTGTCGAAGTATACCTGCGAGGGCGTCAGTGAGTATGTACCCGTTGACCCCTACGGTAACAAGATAGACAGCCAGCTGTTCCGTTTCGATGGCCGAGACAACATTACCCGGGTCAGGACTGACTTCGAAGGTGGCCGGCTGAATGCCACGTATCAATTCACCAACGAACACGATCCGGTGCAACTGATGGGCATTACGCTGCAGTGGGTAGCGGTGGCGGAAGCAGACGGCGAAGAGCAAGAGGTTGTGCTCAGACAGGAAGAGATCGAGTTGAAATACGACCCTGATGGCAACCTGATACTGGATGAGCAGCAACGTGAATTGACCTACGACCCGATGGGGCGTCTGCAGACGGTGCATGTGCCGTCGCAAGGCATTACGGCAAGCTATGGGTACGATCCCCTTGACCGATTGGCGTCGCAGGATGCTTGACCGTTTGAGTGCGCTATCTGATTGATTTAGAACATTGAAGCTGTGTTGGAGCCTGCCTTTGTGCAGGCTTTTTTTTGGGGTGCGCCAGGCATGGCGCGTTGCGCGTAGCGCAACCCGTTTGGCTGTAGTGGCCGAGCGAGTGACTTGGAGGTGAAAGTCCTCTACACACCCGGCAAGGGGGGAGTGTTAGCCAGAGGCAAGCGTGCGTATCAGCGTGTGGTCAGCAATAAGGGAGCACCGGGTGCAGATGGCATGACGGTCGCTGATCTGGCTGGCTATGTGAAACAGTATTTATTACGCGTGACCTGATAAAAATGCCAGTTGTCGGCTGCGTTCGGGCGGTGTCGAATGAACGGTAGCGCGACCAAGGCGCGGTTCTTTCATTAATGCCTGGAGGTGGGTGTGACTCATTCGAAGGATCTGAGCAAGTGTTCGCGGGATGCACGCGGTGCATTCAGGCTTGATCGCGCAAAACTATTGGGTGCGTACACGGAACCCAGTCAGTTGAAAGACCTCGTCGTTGACGACGAGCTATTTGCAGACAAGGCCGACGGGACAGTAAAGAACGTTTATATTTTGCCGGGCGGGCCTGACTTCATTGTCAAGGTGCCTGCCTGGGTTTTTACGGAAGAGGACACTCTCAGGATTGAACATTCGCGTGACAATGTGGGGTTCGAAACCATCCACGAGGAGACCATCAGGTACTTTGATGACGATCTTGAGAACCCGTATCCGGTAAAGCTGGATATTTCACTGGACGCACTGAGTACCGAAGGGGTGCATTATCTCAGGAGTTATGTGCTGTCCGATAGCCTGGAAGAAGAATGGTCAGACGCACTGACGCTGCGCTTTGACCGTGTTCCCCCGTACGCCCGAACATTGCCTGCCAAGTTCCTTCCCGTACCGGTGGTGACAGACGACAGCCTTGCTGCACAGCACGGCAATGTCATCCTTGAGTTGCCAGCCTACCCGGATTGGCAGATAGGTGACCGGGTCGTATGGTACTGGTTGAAAGAAGTCCCAAAAGAAATTGGCGGTATTCAAGAAGTCGCGACCGCGCTCACCACTGGGCAACTGCAGCATTTGCAGGTGCCGGAAGACATTGTTCGCCAAGTCGGCGATGGTGGGCTGTTTGCCGTCTATGTGCTGGTGGACAAGGCGGGCAACATCAGCCAGATATCCGACTATGTGGCTATCGATGTGGCGCTGGGCAAGTTGCCTGCCGTCTTCGGGGACCCGGTGGTACCGTTGGCGACAGCGGCGGACAGTTATCTGATTGACCAGGGCGATGCCCTGGAGGGGGTCGAGGTCTGGGTGCCGCTGTTTGCAGACTGGAAGGCCACTGATACGGTACGGGTAACCTGGAAAACCGCCGAACTGCTGGCGGAGCCGGTGGGCAGTGCACCGGCTGAATACGTGAGGGTTAAGGTCGACAGTGCGACACTGCTGCAGGAGTATGACGGAACGGCACTGCCGGAAGAAACCACGGTGCGTTATGACGTGTATCGAGGTACGCACAAGCTTGGCGGTGCGCAGACACAGGTCTATGTGAACTTCGATTCCATCGACCCCGGCTGGCCAGGCCCGGATTGGCCAGAGCAGGTGCACCCCGGCCTGGAACTTGCCCATGTCAATGGGCGCGGCAGTAGCAGTAATGAAGATGAACTCGACAGCGGCGATACTGGCCTGGACGCTGACATCAAGATTGTCTTGAGCGACCTTATCGAAGAAGACGACATCTTGACACTCGACTGGGGAAGCCAGGCGCAAGCAGTGGCGTATGTCGTTACTGCACAAAACAAAACCGACGGTGAAAGTGAGTTCCCTGTGCCTTGGTCCGTTATAGAAGCCGAGGGCAACAAGGTGGTGACCATCCATTATTGGGTTAGCCGACCTGGCGTGCATAACCCTATCAAGTCAGGCGTCACGTCGGTGGCGGTAAGCGCCGTTGTAATTACAGCGGACCCGGTGGACTTTCTGGAGAAAAATGCCAACGGCCAACTGAACTGTACGTCGATCAAAAACAGCCTGCCACATGCTGACAACGGGGCAGTGCAATTGGTGGTACCTGACCTGAGTGAGTATGAAAAATATGGGCCAATCACCGAGGTCGAAATTACCTGGTGGGCCGTCAAGGGGGGGCAAGAAAGCCAAGGTGAAGATGAAGTGCCTGGCGTGAGGGAAGTCTTCAAGGTAAGTATTGGGCCGGACGCGCCGTTGGAGGGTTTCATATGGCGAGTCCCCTACGATAAACACGTTGCACCCACCTACGACCCTGATAACCCGCTGTTCTATCGAGCGCGTGCGCGGGTGACTTATCGCTTCACTGCCGGCAGCGAAACCATTGTTTCCAAGCGAGGTGATATTGTGCTGGCCATGTATCAGCCTAGCGGTGCCTGTGATTTTTCATGAAAGCTGGCAATAGCCGGGTGATGAATTTTCCTATTGTGTTGTAGGGGTTTTCCTACAACACAATAGGAAGGTGCTGTGTAGTCTTGTCGGAAATATCTGAGACATCAGAGCCACTCCAATTTCGACTTGGGCGAGGATCGCACATGAAAAAACACTCCACCCCCCTCGGAAAAGCAGGCAAGCGTGCCCTTGCACTGGCGTTGACACCGCTCTGGCTGGTGAGCGAAGGCGCATTGGCATTGACGACGGTCTCGCGGGACCAAACCATTGATGCCGCGGTACCGCTGGACAGTTACCAGGTACTGGCGGGCGCCACGCTGACCGCCAACGGTGCCACCACCCAGCAAATCCAGTTGCGACCCAGCTCGGCACTGGTGTTCAGCGCCAGCACCCTCAATGCCACCGGCGATGCGTTGCTGGTGGGCAGCGCTGCCGTGGCCAGGGTCACGGACAGTACCATTGTCAGCCAGGGGCGCGGGATTGTGCTGGCACGTACCGGTACGGTGGGGTCCACGGTCGAGTTGGTAGGCAGCACGGTAACGGGCCAAGTGGGCGGGGCAGCGCTTGCCAGCAATTCACGGCTGAGTATCCGCGATAGCCTGGTGCAGGGGACCGGGGAGGGCAGCTCGGGTGTGCGCATGTTCAACGGCCGTCTGGACGTGGCGAATAGCCGGATCATCGGTGCCCAGGAAGGTATCTTGGTCAATGCTGACGCTGCGGTGGCAGGGCAGGCAAACATTGACCTGCAAAATACCCTGGTCGAAGGGCAGGCGGGCGCGGCAATCGTCGTGGCCGGCAGTGCTGCGGGGCCAGCGGCTGCAAGTATCAAGGTCGGCAACGGGTCGCGCCTGGTGGGCAGCGATGGCACGTTGCTTGAGGTGCGTAACACATCGTCGGCCACCCTGTCGGTCGATAATTCGCACCTGGTCGGCGACGTCAAAGTGGAGGACGGCTCCAGTGCCGCGTTGGCACTGGACAACCGGTCGAGCCTTACTGGCCATCTGGACGGTGTTTCGAGCCTTGGCATCAACGGCCAGTCAACCTGGGTGATGACCCAGGATGCCAGTGTCGGCAGCCTGGCCCTCGATGATGGCAACGTCCAGTTCGGCCAGCCGGATGCCTACCACCGGCTGACCGTGGAAAACCTGTCGGGCAGCGGCAGCTTCGTGATGCATGCAGACTTCTCGACCGGCGATACGGACTTCCTGGATGTTACCGGCCAGGCTACCGGCAACCACAGCTTGCTGATCGGCAGCTCAGGCCAGGACCCGCAGGTAGAGAACCAGCTCCATGTGGTGCATGCCGCGAGTGGTGATGCCACCTTCTCGCTGGTCAATGGCCGGCTCGACCTGGGGGCATTTTCCTATGGCCTGGTTCAGCGCGGTGAAGACTGGTACCTCGATGGGTCGCGTAAGGTGATCAGCCCAGGTACGCAGTCGGCCCTGGCGTTGTTCAATGCGGCGCCGACTGTCTGGTATGGCGAGCTTGCTTCGTTGCGCAGCCGGATGGGCGAGTTGCGTCTGCAAGACGGCCAGCCCGGTGCCTGGGTGCGCGCTTACGGCAACAAGTTCGATGTGGCGGCCAGTTCCGGCGTGGCCTACAAGCAGGTGCAGCAGGGTGTGTCGTTCGGCGCCGATGCCCCGTTGCCGATCGGTGATGGGCAATGGCTGGTGGGTGCGCTGGCGGGTTACAGCCGGTCCGACCTGGACCTGTCGCAGGGCACCTCCGGTGACGTGGACAGCTACTACCTGGGCCTGTACACCACCTGGCTTGACCCGCAGAGCGGGTATTACTTCGATGGTGTGGTCAAGCTGAACCGCTTTGAAAACGATGCCAAGGTAGCCCTGAGTGATGATGGTCACACCAAAGGCGACTACAGCAATGTTGGCGTGGGTGTGTCGGCCGAGTTGGGGCGGCATATCGCCCTGGATGACGGCTATTTCATCGAGCCGTATACCCAATGGTCGGTGGCGCGGTTCGAAGGCAAGGCCTACACGCTCGACAACGGCCTGCAAGCCGAGGGCGACGCTGTGCATTCCGTGCTGGGCAAGCTCGGCAGTACCTTGGGGCGCACCATTGACCTGGGTGATGCCCGGGTGGTTCAGCCCTACGTACGTGCAGCCTATGCCCATGAGTTCATCAACAACAACCAGGTCAAGGTCAATGGCCATCGATTCGATAACGATTTGTCCGGGTCACGTGCCGAGCTGGGGGTTGGGGTGGCAGTTTCGGTGGCCGAGCGGCTGCAGGTGCATGCCGATGTCGACTACAGCGCTGGCGAACACATCGACCAACCTTGGGGGGTAAACCTGGGGCTGCGTTACAGCTGGTGAGCATGCCAATAAGGAAGACCTCGGTCTTCCTTTTTTATTGGAGAAATGAAGATGCAGGTGCCTGGTAAATTTCTGCGCGGCTTCCTGGGTTTTTTCAGCAGGCCATTGAAGGAGGGGGCAATGCGCGAAGCGCCGCAGGCGCTTAAGCCAGTGACGGTGACCGATCTGCTGCCCGATATCGACGGCGGTGAGCACAACCTGCTGCCCGTGAGGGCGACACGCAGGCCTTTGCCCATCAGCATCCCCATGTGGCTGGTTTCGGACCCCAGTGATGAGGGTCCTGAGCGACTGGTCGTGAAGTGGGATGGGCAGCCGTTCGTTGACAAGACGTGGACCACGCCAGTGCAACCCGCGGACCTTGAGCTGGAGGTGCCCGTGGCGCTGCTGGGGGAGGGGCGCCACACCCTGATGTATCAGGTGACCCTGGGTAACGAGGAAAGCACTGTTTCTGATGAGCTTTCAGTGCTTATCGACAAGACAGCGCCTGTGCCGGGCGGGGGGCGTGGCAGGCTTGAGCTTGTCGAAGACCCCGATGAAGTTGAGCGCGATGGCCTTACGGCCCGATACCTGGAGCGGCACGCTGACCGGCTACGCACCCGGGTACCGACTTACGACAGCCCTGCCGTGGGCGATGTCATTACAGTGTATTGGGGGGACAAACCTGATGATTCCGAGCAGGTGGGCAGCCTGACATTGACCCAGAACGACGTGTTGCTGCCGATTCATATCGACTTCCAGGGTGAAATGATTCGCCAGTCAGGTGACGGGGTGCGCTACGCGTATTACGAAATCGAGGATCGGGCCGGCAACCTGAGCAATCTGGCGAGGTCGCTGGAGCTGGACGTCAGGGCGCAACCGGCACCGCGCCAGTTCGACTGGGTGGAAATTGCCCAGGCAACCGGAGCAAGCGGTGACCTTGCGCTGAAGCTGGATGACTACATTGAACCGTTGTTGGTCGCGGTGCCGATGTCGGCGCAGTGGTTTCCAGATGAAACGGTTACAGTCATTTGGGGTGAGCCTGAAGATTATGGCTATTACACAACCTCCGAGGTCCATCCGGGGACCGAGCGCGCTTATGCGATTCCCGAGAAGCATGTGTTGGCATACGCGAAAAAGACGTTGGTGGTGCGCTATGAAGTCAGAGACGATGCCGATGTGTTTCCTTCCGCGGTCAGCCATCTGAAAGTGACCGAGTTCAGTAAAAGCGGGTTGCCCATGCTTGCGCTCGAGGGGGCCGATTCGAACGGCTTCAGCCTGGGTTCGGCACCCGAACGTGTGCCTGTCAGCTTGGGTACATGGCGGGGCATTGCTGTGGAGCAGCAGGTCAATATCAGCGTGGGTGGGGTGCTGCAGAGTGGGCTGGAGGCTCCCCCTCAGGCTGTGCTGAACGCGCATCCGCTGACCCCAGCGCAAGTGAGTCGGGGGATTGGCGCAAATAAAGAGGTCACCGTGCCGAAGGCGTACCTTGCGACCCTCAAGCGTAACGAGCCGTTCACCTTCCTGGTACAGGTGAGCTTCGACGGTGGTGGCACATGGGTCGATTTCCCCCGGTATAGCCCGACCCTCAGGGCTTGAGTGCAGTCACAGGCGTTTTACCGGGCGGGACAACTCTGGCGTCAGGCCGCCATGATCATTGATGGTTGTGAACTCGACCCTGAGACCTTCCTGCACGGTTGAGGTTTTGAGGGGGTAGGTTTGCCTGCCCATGGGGATGGCCATCTTTCTGGCATCGATTCTCTCGCTGCCCTTGGCGCTGCGCAGGGTCAGCTGGTTGAAGGTGAAGTAGTAAGGGGAGGGGTTGTCTACCACCAGGTGCGGTTTGCCTTCCAGTGTTTGCACCGACCAGGCCAGGTTTTGCAGGTGGTCGTGCGGGCGCCCCTTGAGCTGGGAAGGACGGTAGAAGACCTTGATGCGAGTGCGCAGGGCAAAGGTCAGCGCATTTTGTGCGGCGCCTTCCTGGACTTGTGGAATTTCTTGCAGGTTGAAGTAGAACAAGGACTCGCGGTCCTGTGGCAGATCGTTGGGTATGGCGTTGATCTGTATCGTCTGTTCGTTAGCGGGTTCGAGCCGGAACAGGTTAGGTGAGGCAATCAGCGGTACGGCCGTTGTGGTGTCGTCGGCTTCGGTGTTCACCCACGCCTGTGCGGCATAGGTGGCCTTGGATGGGTTGGCGGCGACGACCGATGAGCTGCGCTTGGCACTTTCGTGAATGATTCGGGTTTGGCTGATGGTCAGCGCTGCCTGTGCGAGGGAGGTGCTACAAGCGAACACTATTGCACAGCTGTACAGCGTGATGAGGGAGCGGGTAAAGAGTGGCATGATGTTACACCGAAGGCATGCAGATCTAAGGCTGCACCAGATGCGCAAACGCACCTGGTACATCAATTACGGCAGGGCTACCACAAAGCTGACTTCAGCTTCTGCGACACCTTCCTTTACGGTAGGGAGGTGAGATTCATAGTTGGCGTAGAAGATCATGTCGGTTGGGGCGGTTTCGTACAGGTCGTAATCAAGCGAAGCGGTGCCTGGCGCGATTTTGGCGTGAGTGCGGTCTTTGATCGCCAGGCCCAGGCCGTCTGCGCTGCCGCGTTGGATCCCGTACAGATCGGAACCGATCGGCCCGTGTAGTGGGCTGAAGGTAACGTTTGCAGTGCTGTTTGGAGGAATGGTGCAGGTGGCGTCAGGTGTTACGCGCAGGGCAAACGCAACCTCTGGTGTGGCAGTACCGGCAGCGGCAAAGTATTTGGTGGTGTAGTTGCCCAGCGTTACGCGTGGAATGACCGAGCCACCTGGGTTGACGACTTCGATAGGGCAAGTGCCACCGGCATAGACAGTGCCGTAAAAGCTGATTTGCCCGGTTTCAGGGGCAGCGAAAGCGGTGTTACTGGCAATGCCCAGTGCAAGCAGCATGAATGTTTTTTTCATCGCTATATCCTTGGTTTAGTTGCGAACGTCGAGGCGTTCAGAGCAGCGCTCCCCCTTGGCCTGGCACCTTGGGGACGGGAGGGAGCGTCGGGCATACTAATTTCTTGGAAACTATCGCGATGTAGGAAAAACCGGAGATTTAGGTGTGCTTTGCGACACTGTTCAAAGAGAGGGGCGCCGCGCAGGCATCGATGAGGTCAGTGCCGCTGCTCGGTCTTTGGTGCACCGAGTTGTGCTTTGTGCGCATGCCAGTCAAACGCTTCGCCTTTCTGCTCAGCCTCGTAACGGCGCTCTTCCAGCTGCTGGTACAGCTCCAGCTCTTCGTCGGGCATGAAATGCAGGCAGTCTCCAGCGAAGAACCACAACAGGTCACGGGGTACCAGGTGAGCAATTTGCGGGTAGCGCTGGATCAGCTGGCAGATCAGGTCCTGGCCCAGGTACTGGCTTTCCAGCGGGCTTTGTGAAAGCAGGGCCAGTAGTTCGTCGAAGCGTTCGAGAAACAGGGTGTGGCTTTCCTCCGGTACCTGCTCGGCTTCACCCAGGGCCACCAGGATGGTGCGCAGGTGGTTCAGCAGTTGCAGGTGGTATTCCAGGTGGGGGTTGGCCATGGGGCGGTCCTCAGGGTGATTGAAACGGGGGCGGAGTATACGCCGGTTGGCGAGCGGGTGGGGAAGGTGGCGATGGCGCCACACTCCCCACCAACGGTCAGCGTACCTTGCCTTGTACTGGCAGCAACTGCGCTTTGTTGAAGGCATCTACATCGATCACTGCCCGGCGTGCCTGCTCCGCCGCCTGCAGCCGTTGCCCTTCGCCAGGCTGTAAAACGCCGTTTTGCACAGCCGCTTCGATTGCCGACTGCCCAGGTGCCGGGTGCACTTTGCCTTCTTTGATCGCCTGGTGCAGTACCTTGTGCAAAGGTGCTGCTGCTTCCAGCAGGTCGCAGGCCCGTTGCAGTGCTGCCACCGGGTCGCCATCGGCCTGTGGCCTGAAGCAGCCGGCGAGCAGCTCTTCAAGCGCGGGGTCACCCTTGCTGCGGCCAATCAATGCCGCCACTTCTGCATCCAGCTCATCGCTCGGCCCGGTATGGCGGCGGCCGAACGGGAACACCAGCAGCCGCAGCGCGCCGCCAACGAAACGGTTCGGGAAGTTGTCGAGCAACTGGTCCAGGGCTTTTTCCGCCTGGGCCAGGCTTTCTTCCATGGCCCAGCGCAGCAGTGGCTGCATATGCTCGGCTGAACCCAGGTCGTGATAACGCTTGAGCGCTGCGCTGGACAAGTACAAGTGGCTCAGCACGTCGCCTAGCCGGGCACTCAGGCGTTCACGGCGCTTGAGGGCACCGCCCAGCAGCATCATTGACAGGTCTGCCAGCAAGGCAAAGGCAGCAGCCTGGCGGTTCAGGGCGCGGAAGTAGCTTTGGCTCAGGGCATCGCCGGGCATGTTTTCCAGGCGACCCAGCCCCAGGTTGAGCACCAGCGTGCTGGCCGCATTGCTGGCGGTGAACATGATGTGTTTCATCAACAGCTCATCGAACTCCCGCAGCGCCTGGTCGCGGTCCTCGCGGCCGGCCAGGGCCATTTCCTTGAGCACGAACGGGTGGCAGCGAATGGCGCCCTGGCCGAAGATCATCAGGTTGCGCGAGAGTATGTTCGCACCCTCGACGGTGATGAAAATCGGCGCCCCTTGCCAGTTACGCCCCAGGTAGTTGTTCGGGCCCATGATGATGCCCTTGCCGCCGTGTACGTCCATGGCGTGCTGGATGCATTCGCGACCGCGCTCGGTAAGGTGGTACTTGAGGATCGCCGACAGCACCGAAGGTTTCTCGCCCAGGTCGACAGCCTTGGCCGTCAGCAGGCGTGCGCTGTCCATCAGCCAGGCATTGCCGCCAATACGTCCCAGCGATTCCTGGATGCCTTCGAAGGCTGCCAGCGGGACGTTGAACTGCTCACGAATGTTGGCGTACTGCCCGGTAACCAGGCTGGTGTACTTGGCAGCACCGGTGCCTACCGCTGGCAGGGAGATGGAACGGCCGACCGACAGGCAGTTCATCAGCATCATCCAGCCCTTGCCGAGCATGGCCTGCCCGCCGATCAGGAAGTCCAGCGGCACGAACACGTCCTTGCCGCTGTTGGGGCCATTCATGAAGGCGGCGCCCAGCGGCAGGTGGCGTTTGCCGATGTCTACCCCCGGGGTATCGGTGGGGATCAGTGCCAGGCTGATGCCCAGTTCTTCTTTCTCGCCCAGCAGGTGGTCGGGGTCATAGGCCTTGAAGGCCAGACCCAGCAAGGTAGCGACCGGCCCCAGGGTGATGTAGCGCTTTTCCCAGTCAAGGCGTAAACCGATGACCTCTTCGCCGTTCCATTGCCCTTTGCAGATTACCCCGGTGTCCGGCATGGCCCCTGCGTCGGAGCCAGCCAACGGGCCTGTGAGGGCGAAGCAGGGGATGTCTTCGCCACGGGCCAAACGTGGCAGGTAGTGGTCGCGTTGTTCATCGGTGCCATAGTGCAGCAGCAGTTCGGCCGGGCCGAGCGAGTTGGGCACCATCACCGTGGAGGCCAGGTCGCCGCTGCGGGTGGCCAGTTTCATGGCCACCTGTGAATGGGCGTAGGCGGAGAAGCCTTTGCCGCCATATTGCTTGGGAATGATCAACGCGAAGAAGCCATTCTGCTTGATGTGCGCCCACGCTTCAGGCGGGAGGTCCATGTCCTGGCCAATTTGCCAGTCGCTGACCATGGCGCACAGTTCTTCCGTCGGGCCATCGATGAAGGCCTGCTCTTCTTCGGTCAGCTTCGGTGCCGGGTAGGAAAGCAGGGTGCGCCAGTCGGGGCGGCCGCTGAACAGTTCGCCGTCCCACCACACGGTGCCCGCATCAATGGCTTCGCGCTCGGTTTGTGACATGGGCGGCAGGGTGCGCTGGAACCACTTGAACACCGGGCCCGTGAGCACCTTGCGCCGCCACTCAGGCAGTGCCACCAGGACAAATTTAAGCGCCAGCACGAGCCCTATCAGCGTCAGCAGCCAGCCGGGGGCGTGGCTGAAAATGCCCATCAGCAGCACATAGGCTGCCGTGATTCCCAGAATCTGCAAGGGCGCCAGGCGCCGGTGCGTGAGGTATGCCGCGCCGATCACCAGCACCACCAACCACAACAGCAACATAATCGGTCCTCCTTGGTACCAGGGGCTTGAGCCGTCTCACAGAGCTTAGACGCTGTGCTGTAAGCGACCGGGTCAGAACAGTGACAGGGTGTGGCGCCGGGAGTTTCACCGCAGGTTTGCGCGTGGCCCGACCTGGCAATTCTGCTAGGTGCGCAGGCGCTTTCGCTGTTTTAAATTCAAACCCACATAACGCTTCAATCTAAGGTGCGCATCATGCAAAACGACAACACCCCGTATCAGAACGGCGCCGTCATTTTCTGGAAGGAAGTCAACAACACTGGAGAAAGCCAAAGCCTGACGTTGCCAGACTGGGGAAGCGGCGAGGCAGTCGACAAAAGTGTCAGCGGCGAATTTAGCAAAATCGCCATGAGCGATATTCCCTCTGCAACCACCATCACGTTGAGCCAGGGAACGGGCTCGGGCAAGGTCTACATCAAACTGAAAGCCACCCATCAACCCGCCTCGCTTGACCGTACCGAATTTCAGTACCTGATGGATTCCTACACCGTTGGCGACTTCATCAGCGAAGGGCTGGGCCTCACGCTTGTGGAAAAAGAGGGTAAAGCCTCGCGCGCCGGTATCGATTGCCATGTCCAGCTTTCCAAGGCCCCCCCGGCCGCCTGAGCCGCTTTCTTCTTTTTGCCCCCACAGGTAGTGCGCCAAGCCCGAAAAATGCGCAATTCCTTTGGGAGCGGGCGTGCCCGCGAAAGGGCCGTACGGACGACAAAACTCTGGGTTAGACTGTGCAGCCTCCGCATTTCATAAGGACGTTGCCATGCTGAAAATCTGGGGCCGCAAGAATTCGAGCAATGTGCGCAAGGCGCTGTGGGTTGCCCAGGAGCTGGGTCTGGACTTCGAATCCATCGACGCCGGCGGCGCCTTCGGCGTGGTCAACGAGCCGCATTACCGCGCCCGCAACCCCAATGGCCTGGTGCCCATGCTTGAGGACGGCGACCTGACCCTGTGGGAGTCCAACACCATCGTCCGCTACCTGTGCGCCGAGTATGGCGCCGAGCAGGGCTGGTATCTGGAAGATCCACGCCAGCGCGCCCTGGCTGACAAGTGGATGGACTGGACCACCTCGTCGTTCGCCGCACCGTTCCGCCCGCTGTTCTGGGGCCTGCTGCGCACCCCGGAAGACCAGCGCGACGGGGTGGCGATCAACGCCGCGCACAAGCAGTGCGCTCAGTTGCTGGCCATCGCCGACGAAACCCTGGCCAATCAGCCTTACCTGTCCGGTGACCAGATCGGCATGGGCGACATCCCACTGGGTAGCTTCATCTACGCCTGGTTCGAAATGCCCATCGAGCGCCCGGCCATGTATCACCTGGAAGCCTGGTATGAACGCCTCAAGCAGCGCCCGGCTTACCAGGCTGCGGTGATGACCGCGCTCACCTGACCCTGCTTCGATAGTCATTATCAATAGATGTGACTGTACTTGTGCGGCCTGGCCTTGCACCATGGCCGCACTCACTGCGCCAGTGACTTTACCTGGCGTGTCCTGCACCTTTTTCCTCGGTAAGTGACCCGCTATGAGTTCCGCCCTGTCCATCCGACAGCTCACCAAGACCTACGGTAACGGCTTCCAGGCCCTCAAAGGCATCGACCTTGATGTTGCCGAAGGCGACTTCTTCGCCTTGCTCGGCCCTAACGGCGCCGGTAAATCCACCACCATCGGCATCCTGTCCACTTTGGTGAACAAAACCAGCGGCACGGTCAATGTGTTCGGCCATGACCTGGACCGCGAGCCTTCGGCGCTCAAGCGCTGCCTGGGCGTGGTGCCGCAGGAATTCAACTTCAACCAGTTCGAGAAAACCTTCGACATCGTCGTGACCCAGGCCGGTTACTACGGCATCCCGCCCAAGGTGGCCAAAGAACGCGCCGAACAGTATCTGACCCAGCTGGGGCTGTGGGACAAGCGGGATGTGCAGTCGCGTTCGCTGTCGGGTGGCATGAAGCGCCGCTTGATGATTGCCCGCGCGCTGATCCACGAGCCGCGCCTGCTGATCCTCGACGAGCCGACTGCAGGTGTGGACATCGAACTGCGCCGCTCGATGTGGAGCTTCCTCACCGAGCTTAACCAGAAAGGCATCACTATCATCCTCACCACCCACTATCTGGAAGAGGCTGAGCAGCTGTGCCGTAACATCGGCATCATCGACCACGGCACCATCGTCGAGAACACCAGCATGCGCCAGTTGCTGGGCAAGCTGCATGTCGAAACCTTCGTGCTCGACCTCAAGCAGGACCTGGCCAGCGCGCCGGTGCTGCAAGGCTACCCGTGCCGGCTGCTGACCCCGCACACCCTTGAGGTGCAAGTGGAAAAGGACATCGGCATTACCGCGCTGTTCGGCCAGTTGGCTTTGCAGAACATCGAGGTGCAGAGCCTGCGCAACAAGACCAACCGACTCGAGGAGCTGTTTGTGTCCCTGGTAGAGAAAAACCTGTCGAAGGTGGCCGTATGAGTGTGGAACTGCGCACCAACTGGGTCGCCCTGAACACCATCGTCTACCGCGAAGTGCGGCGGTTCCTGCGCATCTGGCCGCAAACCTTGCTGCCGCCAGCCATCACCATGGTGCTGTACTTCGTCATCTTCGGTAACCTGATCGGCCGGCAGATCGGCGACATGGGCGGCTTTACCTACATGCAGTACATCGTGCCGGGGCTGATCATGATGTCGGTGATCACCAACTCCTACGGCAACGTGGTGTCGAGCTTCTTCGGCAGCAAGTTCCAGCGCTCGATCGAGGAACTGATGGTGTCGCCGGTATCGCCGCACACCATCCTCGTGGGCTACGTGCTGGGTGGCGTGCTGCGCGGGCTGGCGGTGGGGGTGATCGTGACCCTCCTGTCGATGTTCTTCACCGACCTGCAAGTGCATCACCTGGGCGTGACCATGGTTGTGGTGCTGCTGACGGCGACCATCTTCTCGCTGCTGGGCTTCGTCAACGCGGTGTTTGCGCGCAACTTCGACGATATTTCGATCATCCCCACCTTCGTGCTGACGCCGCTGACCTACCTGGGCGGGGTGTTCTACTCGATCAACCTGCTGCCGCCATTCTGGCAGACCGTGTCACTGGCCAACCCGGTGCTGCACATGGTCAACTCGTTCCGCTACGGCATTCTAGGGGTGTCGGATATCAGCATTGGCACGGCGATCACCTTCATGCTGGTCGCCACTGCAGTGCTCTATGGGGTGTGCGTTCGCTTGCTGGTCAGCGGCCGCGGGATGCGGGCCTGAGGCCTTGCACCGGCATTGGCGACGGCGCCACTGCCGGCCCACCCACCAGCGCCAGTACAGCATGGTGGCGAAGTAGCCGGCGATGCCCAGCACCACGCCGCACACCACCGAGCCGAGCAGGAAGGGTTGCCACAGCGTCGACAGCTGGTCGGTGATCCATTGGAAGGTCAGCTCGTCGGGCAGGGTGCGCGGCGGCACCTGCATCAGCCAGGCGCCGGTCATGTAGGTGACGAAGAACACCGGCGGCATGGTCAGCGGGTTGGTCAGCCACACCAGGCTGACAGCAATCGGCAGGTTACCGCGCACCGGAATGGCCAGCGCGGCGGCCAGCAGCATTTGCGCCGGCATCGGGATCAACGCCGCAAACAGGCCCACACCCATGGCCCGTGCCACCGAATGGCGGTTCAGGTGCCAAAGGTTCGGGTCGTGCAGCAGCTTGCCGAAAAAACGTAAGGACTTGTGTTCCCGAATGCTGGTCGGGTCCGGCATGTAGCGTTTGAAAAGTCGGCGCGGCATGTAGGCTCCCGGAGCGTTTATCCAGGCAGTATGCCCTGATTCTGATTCAGCCTCGTTTAGAGTTTGTGACAATTGTTGAGCAAGGGTTGCCGGCAATTGGGCTATGCCTCAGAGGGTGATTTGCCTTCTGGAGCTCTACCTCATGCGCACAGGGATGTTTGCGCTCGCGCTCGGGCTGTTGTGCCTGGGCTTTCTCCCCGCATTGCCATCGGTCGGATGGTTGATCGCGCTGGCGGCCTGCGCTGTCGCCAGTCTGTTCACCCGCGTGTGGCCGTTGGGCTGCTTTCTGCTGGGCCTGTGCTGGGCTTGCGGGTCTGCTCAGCTGGCCCTTGATGATCGCCTGGCTGCCGGCCTGGATGGCCGCACCGTGTGGCTGGAAGGGCGGGTGGTTGGCTTGCCGGTCCGAACGGCACAAGGCGTGCGTTTCGAGCTGGACGCGGCACGCTCGCGGCGGGCCGAACTGCCGCAGCGCCTGCAACTGAGCTGGTTCGGTGGGCCGCCCCTGCGGGCGGGCGAGCAGTGGCGGCTGGCCGTGACCCTGCAGCGCCCGGCCGGGCTGTCGAACCCGCATGGGCCAGACCGCGAGGCGCAACTGCTGGCACGGCGGGTGGGTGCCACGGGCACAGTCAAGGCGGGGCAGCTGCTGGCGCCAGTAACCGGTGGTTGGCGCGATGCGCTGCGTCAGCGCTTGCTCGCAGTCGAGGCCAATGGCCGAACGGCGGCGTTGGTGGCGCTGGTGCTAGGTGATGGGGCGGGCCTGGCCCGGGAGGACTGGCAGACGTTGCAGGCCACCGGCACGGTGCACCTGCTGGTGATTTCTGGCCAGCACATCGGCTTGGTCGCCGGTTTGCTGTATGGCCTGGTTGCCGGGCTGGCACGTTGGGGTTGGTGGCCTGCACGGCTGCCCTGGTTGCCCTGGGCGTGTGGCTTGGCCATGACCGCAGCACTGGCCTACGCTTGGCTGGCCGGTGGGGGCGTGCCGGTGCAGCGTGCCTGCCTGATGCTGGCCGTGGTGCTGCTCTGGCGTCTGCGTTTTCGTCACCTCGGTGCATTGTTGCCGCTGTTGTTGGCGCTGGTCGTGGTGTTGCTAGTCGAACCGCTGGCGGCATTGTTGCCGGGGTTCTGGCTGTCGTTTACCGCAGTCGCCACGCTTCTCTATTGCTTCAGTGCCCGGCTAGGGGGCTGGCGGCCCTGGCAAGCCTGGACGCGGGCGCAATGGGTAATCGCTATCGGTTTGCTGCCAGTGTTGTTGGCCACTGGCCTGCCGGTGAGCTTGAGTGCGCCGTTGGCCAATCTGGTAGCGGTGCCGTGGATCAGCCTGGTGGTGTTGCCGTTGGCGCTGCTGGGCACGGTGCTGCTGCCATTGCCCGTGGTAGGGGAGGCGTTGTTATGGCTGGCGGGCGGGCTGCTGGACCTGTTGTTCCGAGGGTTGGCGTTGGTGGCGCAACAGCGCCCGGCGTGGATGCCGGCGGTATTGCCAGTGTGGGCCTGGTTACTGGTTTGCGTGGGGGCGCTGTTGGTGCTGCTGCCTCGGGGCGTGCCGTTGCGTGGGTTGGGGGGCGTGATGCTGTTGGCCCTGTGGGTGCCGAGGGAGCCGGTGCCGCTTGGGCAGGTCGAAGTCTGGCAACTGGACGTCGGTCAAGGGCTGGCAGTGCTGTTGCGCACGCGCCACCACAACCTGCTTTACGATGCCGGTCCGGCCAAGGGTGACAGTGACCTGGGCGAGCGGGTGGTGCTGCCGACCCTGCGCAAGCTGGGGGTGGCGGGCCTTGACGTGATGCTGGTCAGCCACGCCCATGCTGATCATGCGGGCGGCGCTGCCGCCATCCAGCGAGGTCTGCCGGTGCGGCGGACAATCGGTGGGGAAGCGCTGAACGATGTTCCGTTGCAACCTTGTGTCAGCGGCGAGCGATGGGACTGGGATGGCGTGCGATTTTCGCTATGGCGTTGGGCCGACGGACAGAGCAGCAATGACCGCTCGTGCGTGCTGATGGTCGAGGCGCAGGGCGAGCGCTTGCTGCTGGCAGGGGATATGGAGGCCGGTGCCGAACGGGCCTGGCTGGCGGCAGCCGAGACGCCGAGGGTCGACTGGTTGCAGTCGCCACACCATGGCAGCCGCAGCTCGTCCAGCGAGGCCTTCATCCGTGCCACGGCGCCGCGCGGGGTGCTGATTTCGCGGGGGCGCAACAATAGCTTCGGGCACCCGCATGTACAGGTGGTCGAGCGCTATCGGCGGTATGGGGTGACGATACATGATACGGCGGTGGAGGGGGCGTTGCGGTTGGTGCTGGGGCGGCAGGGGGAGGTTGAAGGTGTTCGGGGGCAGCGGCGGTTTTGGCGGGCTCAACTGGACTAGGGGGGGCAGGTCTACGCCGATACATGTTTAGCGTCCACGAGATCGAGCGCCGC
>NZ_BCBJ01000057.1:0-46483 GCF_001320605.1 Pseudomonas sp. NBRC 111133
CGCTCGATCTCATAGGCGCTGAACATGCAATGGCAAGCACCTGTCAGCCCCAACCCCAATTCCCTGACCTCCGGCAGATGAGCCCTCGCCGCGCCTATGGTAGAGTGGCGGCCTTTTTCCGAAGGGGCGTTTACTGTGTGGGAATTGGTCAAGTCCGGTGGTTGGATGATGCTGCCGATCATTCTGAGTTCCATCGCTGCCATGGCTATCGTCGTCGAGCGCCTGTGGACCCTGCGGGCCAGTCGCGTCACCCCGCCGCACCTGCTGGGCCAGGTGTGGATGTGGATCAAGGACAAGCAACTGACCAGTGACAAGCTCAAGGCCCTGCGCGCCGATTCGCCGCTGGGCGAAATCCTCGCCGCTGGCCTGGCCAACTCGCGCCATGGCCGCGAAATCATGAAAGAGTGCATCGAGGAAGCCGCCTCGCGCGTCATCCACGAACTGGAGCGCTACATCAGCACCCTCGGCACCATTGCCGCCATGGCCCCGCTGTTGGGCCTGCTGGGCACCGTGCTGGGCATGATCGACATCTTCAGTGCCTTCATGGGCTCGCAGATGACCGCCAACGCGGCCGTACTGGCCGGGGGGATCTCCAAGGCCCTGGTGACCACCGCTGCAGGCCTGATGGTCGGTATCCCGGCCGTGTTCTTCCACCGTTTCCTGCTGCGCCGCATCGATGAACTGGTGGTCGGCATGGAGCAGGAAGCGATCAAACTGGTGGAAGTGATCCAGGGCGACCGTGAAGTGGAAGTGGCCGGAGGCAAGGCGTGAAGTTCCGGCGCAATCGCCAGCGGGAGAACGTCGACATCAACCTGGCGTCGCTGATCGACGTGGTGTTCGTCCTGCTGCTGTTCTTCGTGGTTACTACCACCTTTACCCGCGAGACCCAGCTGCGTGTCGAGCTGCCCGAGGCTGCCAGCGCCGAGCAGGCGCCGGCCGATCAGGGCAAGTTGGTGGAAATCACCATCAGCGCCGAGGGCGTGTATTCAGTGAACAATCATCTGCTGCCTAAGAGCGACCTGGCCACCTTGAGCGAAGCCATCGAGCGTGAATCGGGCGGCGACAACAAGCTGCCGCTGGCCATCAGGGCCGACGGCAGGACCCCGCACCAGGCTGTGGTCACTGCAATGGATGCCGCCGGCAAGCTCGGTTTCAGCCAGTTGCGCATGACCACTGTCGAGGCGGCCCAGGGTACGCCCTGATGGCTTTCGCCGACCGTTTGCTTACTGCCTGGTACGCAGGGCATCCGGCCCTGGCGTTGCTGCGCCCGCTAGAGGCGCTGTATCGCCGCGTGGTCACACGTAAACGGGCGCGTTTTCTCAGCGGTGAAAGTGCCAGCTACCGGGCGCCGGTGCCGGTTATCGTGGTGGGCAACATCACCGTCGGTGGCACCGGCAAGACGCCGATGATTCTCTGGCTGATCGAACACTGCCGCCAGCAGGGGCTGAAGGTGGGTGTGGTCAGCCGTGGCTATGGCGCCAAGCCGCCGCAGTTGCCTTGGCGCGTGCAGGCCGATCAAGCTGCCGAGCAGGCCGGTGATGAGCCGCTGCTGATCGTGCAGCGCACTGGCGTGCCACTGATGATCGACCCCGACCGTTCCCGCGCCGTGCAGGCGTTGTTGGCCAGCGAACCGCTCGACCTGATCCTGTGCGACGATGGCATGCAGCACTACCGCCTTGCCCGTGATCTGGAACTGGTACTGATCGATGCCGCACGGGGCCTGGGCAATCGCCGTTGCCTGCCGGCCGGCCCCTTGCGCGAGCCCGCAGAACGCCTGAACGACGCCGACGCAGTGCTGTTCAATGGTGCCAGCACAGACCGCGCCGAAGGTTTTGGCTTTTGCCTGCAACCGTCCGCGCTGGTCAACCTGCGCAGTGGCGAACGCCGGGCGCTTGATCACTTCCCCGCCGGCCAGCGTCTGCACGCTGTAGCCGGTATCGGTAACCCGCAACGTTTCTTCAATACCCTGCTGGGGCTAAACTGGCAGCCGGTGCCGCACCCCTTCGCCGACCATGCGCAGTTCAGCGCCCAGAGCCTGGCGTTCAGCCCGCCGCTGCCGTTGGTCATGACCGAGAAGGATGCGGTGAAATGCCGGGCCTTCGCCGCTGACGACTGGTGGTACCTGGCCGTCGAAGCGCAGCCCACCTCGGCGTTCAGCGCCTGGTTCGACAGCCAGCTGCAGCGCCTGCTGCGCAAGCCCTGAGCCCGTTTTCAATTTCCGGCCGACTGGCCTAAAGGAAGCCTCCAATGGACACCAAACTGCTCGATATCCTGGCCTGCCCGATCACCAAGGGCCCGCTCAAGCTCAGCGCCGACAAGACCGAGCTGATCAGCAAGGGCGCCGGTCTGGCCTACCCGATCCGCGACGGCATCCCGGTCATGCTGGAAAGCGAGGCGCGCACCCTGACCGACGACGAGCGTCTGGACAAATGAGCCTGGACTTCACGGTAGTGATTCCCGCCCGGCTGCGCTCCACGCGCCTGCCGGGCAAGCCGCTGCTGGCGATCGCCGGCAAGCCGATGGTGCAGCATGTGTGGGAGCAGGCGCGTAAAAGCGCCGCCAGCCGTGTGGTCATCGCCACCGACGACGCCAGCATCCTCGAAGCGTGCCAAGGCTTTGGTGCTGAAGTGCTGATGACCCGCGCCGACCACGAGTCGGGCACTGACCGCCTGGCCGAAGTGGCCGCACAGCTGGGCCTGGCGGCTGACGCCATCGTGGTCAACGTGCAGGGCGACGAGCCGCTGATTCCGCCGGTCATCATCGACCAGGTGGCCGCCAACCTGGCGGCGCATCCAGAGGCTGGCATCGCCACACTGGCCGAGCCGATCCATGAGCCGGAAACCGTGTTCAACCCCAACGCGGTCAAGGTGGTCAGTGACAAGAACGGCCTGGCTCTGACCTTCAGTCGTGCACCGCTGCCCTGGGCTCGCGATGCCTTTTCCAAGGACCGCACTGTGCTGCCGGAGAGCGTGCCGTATCGCCGCCACATCGGCATGTACGCCTACCGCGTTGGCTTCCTGCAGGACTTCGTCGGCTGGGGGCCATGCTGGCTCGAACAGACCGAAGCGCTGGAGCAGCTGCGTGCTCTGTGGCATGGCGTGCGCATTCATGTCGAGGACGCCATCGAGGCGCCCGCCGTGGGTGTGGATACCCCTGAAGACCTGGAGCGCGTACGGCGCTTGCTGGAGGCCTGATGCGCGTTCTGTTCGTGTGCCTGGGCAACATCTGCCGTTCGCCCACTGCCGAAGGCGTGCTGCGCCATCAATTGCAGGCCGCCGGGCTGGCCGACAAGGTGCGGGTGGCGTCAGCCGGCACGGGGGACTGGCATGTGGGCAGGGCGCCTGACAGCCGTACCTGCAAGGCGGCGCTGGCGCGTGGTTACGACCTTTCGCAGCAGCGTGCCCAGCAGGTCAAGGCGGCGCACTTTGCCGAATATGACCTGGTCTTGGCGATGGATGAGAGCAACCTGCGCGACCTGCGCGCCCTGCGCCCGCACAACGCAGTGGGCGAGCTTGACTTGTTCCTGCGCCGCTATGGTGCTGCGCTGGATGAAGTGCCAGACCCGTATTACGGCGGCGCAGACGGCTTCGAACAGGTGCTGGACCTGGTCGAGGCGGCGTGCCAGGCGCTGGTGCTGGAAATCAAGGGGCGGCTATGACAGTGCTGTGGCAGGAGCAGGTATCGCTCAAGCCGTACAACACCTTCGGCATCGATGTGAAGGCCCGCTATTTCAGCCAGGCGCAGGATGACCAGCAGGTACGTCAGGCGCTGAGCCAGGCGCATCAGCAGGGCCTGCCGGTGCTGGTGATCGGCGGCGGCAGCAACCTGCTGCTGACCCGTGACATCGATGCACTGGTGCTGCACATGGCCAGCCGTGGCCGTCGTGTGCTCAGCGACGATGGCGAACGTATCGTGGTCGAGGCCGAGGCGGGTGAGCCTTGGCACCCGTTCGTGCAGTGGACGCTGGCGCAGGGCTATTGCGGGCTTGAAAACCTCAGCCTGATCCCTGGCACCGTGGGCGCCGCGCCGATGCAGAACGTGGGCGCCTATGGGGTAGAGATCAAGGACGTGTTTGCCGGCCTGACGGCGCTGGACCGCGAGACAGGTGAGCTGCGTGAGTTTGGTTTGGCGGACTGTGCTTTCGGTTATCGCGACAGCGTATTCAAGCGCAACCCTGGCCGCTGGTTGATCTTGCGTGTGCGCTTCGCCTTGAGCCATCGCCTGCAGGCCCATCTCGATTACGGCCCGGTGCGCCAGCGGCTGACGGAGCAGGGCGCGACCGAGCCGACTGCCCAGGCGATCAGTGATGCCATTTGCAGCATTCGCCGCGAGAAGCTGCCAGACCCTGCGGAGTTGGGTAATGCCGGGAGCTTCTTCAAGAACCCGGTGGTGTCGGCCGCGCAGGTCGAGCGTATTCGTGCGCATTACCCTGGCGTGGTGGCTTATCCTCAGGCCGAAGGCCAGGTGAAGCTGGCGGCGGGCTGGTTGATCGAGCAGGCGGGCTGGAAGGGGCATCGCGAGGGTGATGCCGGTGTTCATCGCTTGCAGTCGCTGGTGTTGGTCAACTACGGCCAGGCGAGCGGGGCGCAGATGCATGCGCTGGCTCAACGCATCCAGGCCGACATCCTGGAGCGGTTCGGGGTTAAGCTGGAGATGGAGCCTAACCTGTATTGACGCACTGCCAGTGCTGGGCCTTTCGCGGCTAAAGCCGCGAAAGGCCGGTACAGGCAAAACACAAGGCCAAGAAAAAGCCCCGCCAGTTCGCACTGGCGGGGCTTTTTCTTCAGCCTTGGCTATCAACCGTGATGAGGCTTGTGCTCATCGGCGGCTTCCAGGGCTGGCTCTTCGCTTGCGGCAGCCGCTTCCTGTGCAGCTTTGGCGGCAGCCTCGGCCTCACGCTTGCGGCGGCGCACTTCACGCGGGTCGTTCGGCGCACGGCCGTTGGCCAGCATGACAGTGGCAGGCTCTACCGCTACCGGGGCTTCGACCGGTGCCGGCTCGACCACAACTTCCGGCTGGGCCTCAACAACCGCTGCGGGCTGCTCGACAACCGGAACGGCTTCGACCACGGCCGGGGCCTCCACTGGCGCCTCGGCAACCACGACCGGCTCGGCGACAGGGGCTGCCTCAACGGCTGGCTGCGGGGCGACTTCGACCACTGGCGCGGCAGTGACTTCGGCCACGACCACCGGCTCGCTGACAGGCTGCTCGACCACTGGGGCCACGGCAACTTCCTCGGCCTTGGCGACCGCTTTGGCCTGTTCCACTTTTTCAGCCTGTTCAGCCGGCTGGGCGGCTTCGCTGTTGTCGGTCTCTGCAGCGACGGCAACTTCAGCGGTAGCACGCTCGGCCTGCTGGTTGGCCTGGGCCTCGGCGTCGGCGCTGATGTTGCTGCTGGCGACAGCGGCAGTTACCGCCAGGCCAGCGGCCAGTTCGGCACCCAGCTCGGTGGCTTGGTGCTGTTGTGGCTGCTCTTCGCTGCCTTCTTCTTCGCCGTCGATCAGCTCGCCATTGGCGTTGCGCTGACGCTCGCGACGGTTGCTGCGACGACGCTGGCCACGGGAGCGGCGGCGCGGGCGCTCGCCATCGGTGCCTTCCTGCTCGTCTTGCAGCAGTTCTTCGTTTGGCAGTTGCTCTTCGGCCAGTTCGGCAGCCTGCTCAGCTGCTTCTTCGGCTGCCCGTGGCTGACGCTCTTCGCGTGGTGGGCGTGGAGCACGCTCCTCGCGTGGGGCACGCTCTTCACGCGGTGCACGTTCTTCGCGTGGGGCGCGCTCATCACGCGGCGCACGTTCTTCACGCGGTGCACGTTCTTCGCGTGGGGCGCGCTCTTCACGCGGCGCACGTTCTTCACGCGGTGCACGTTCTTCACGTGGCGCGCGCTCTTCACGGGCTACACGTTCTTCGCGTGGCTGACGCTCTTCACGTTCGGCTGGCGGAGTGGCATCCAGCGGCTCGCGCAGTTCGCGCACGCGCTCTTCGCCACGGTTGCTGCGGCGGTCTTCGCGCGGCTGGCGTGGGGCGCGTTCTTCACGCGGTGCACGCTCTTCGCGTGGGGTGCGTTCTTCACGCGGTGCACGCTCTTCGCGTGGGGTGCGTTCTTCACGTGGCGCACGCTCTTCGCGCGGAGCGCGTTCCTCGCGTGGCTGGCGTTCTTCGCGTGGCGCGCGCTCGGCACGCTCTTCGCGCGGCTTGCGCTCTTCGTCGCGACGGCCGTTGCGGTTGCGGCTTTGCTGGCGGCCGTTGCGGCGCTCTTCGTTGCGCGGGCTGCGTTCGGCAGCCGGTTTTTCGGCGGCGGTAGTCACGACCGGTGCGGCAGCAGGCTCGTCTTTGCCGGCGAACAGGCTGACCAGCGACTTCACCAGGCCCTTGAACAGGCTTGGCTCCGGAGCGCTCGGGGCAGGGGCGACCGGTGCGGCAGGCTGCTGCTCTTCAGCGGCGGCGGGTACTGGCGCATTGGCGCGGGCCGGGGCGGTCTTCACTGCAGCTTCCTGGCGTACCAGGGTGCGGGTGGCGGTCGGCTGCGGCGCTTCTTCGGCTTCGGAGGCGGCGATTTCGTAGCTGGACTGGTTGTTCAGCACTTCCGGGTTGTCGTCGCGCAGGCGCTGGACTTCGAAGTGCGGGGTTTCGAGGTGGTCGTTCGGCAGGATGATGATGCGTGCACGGGTGCGCAGTTCGATCTTGGTGATCGAGTTGCGCTTCTCGTTGAGCAGGAACGCGGCTACCGGGATCGGGACCTGGGCGCGGACTTCGGCGGTGCGGTCCTTCAGGGCTTCTTCTTCGATCAGGCGCAGGATCGCCAGCGACAGTGACTCGACGTCACGGATGATGCCGGTGCCGGAGCAGCGCGGGCAGACGATGCCGCTGCTTTCGCCCAGCGACGGGCGCAGGCGCTGACGGGACATTTCCAGCAGGCCGAAGCGCGAAATGCGGCCAACCTGCACGCGGGCGCGGTCGGCTTCCAGGCATTCGCGAACGCGCTCTTCCACGGCGCGCTGGTTCTTCGCCGGGGTCATGTCGATGAAGTCGATGACGATCAGGCCGCCGATGTCACGCAGGCGCAGCTGGCGGGCGATTTCTTCGGCCGCTTCCAGGTTGGTCTGCAGGGCGGTTTCTTCGATGTCGCTGCCTTTGGTGGCGCGCGCCGAGTTGATGTCGATGGACACTAGGGCTTCGGTCGGGTCGATCACGATCGAACCACCGGACGGCAGGTCAACCACGCGCTGGAACGCGGTTTCGATCTGGCTTTCGATCTGGAAGCGGTTGAACAGCGGCACGCTGTCTTCGTACAGCTTCACTTTGCTGGCGTACTGCGGCATCACCTGGCGGATGAAGGTCAGGGCTTCTTCCTGGGCGTCGATGCTGTCGATCAGCACTTCACCGATGTCCTGGCGCAGGTAGTCGCGGATGGCGCGGATGATGACGTTGCTTTCCTGGTAGATCAGGAACGGCGCGGCGCGGTCCAGGGACGCTTCCTTGATGGCGGTCCACAGTTGCAGCAGGTAGTCGAGGTCCCACTGCATCTCTTCGCTGCTGCGGCCGAGGCCGGCAGTGCGCACGATCAGGCCCATGTCGCCCGGCACGGTCAGGCCGTTCAGGGCTTCGCGCAGTTCGTTGCGCTCTTCGCCTTCGATGCGGCGGGAGATGCCTCCGGCACGCGGGTTGTTGGGCATCAGTACCAGATAGCGGCCGGCCAGGCTGATGAAGGTGGTGAGGGCGGCGCCTTTGTTGCCGCGCTCTTCCTTCTCGACCTGGACGATGACTTCCTGGCCTTCGCTGAGCACTTCCTTGATGTTGACGCGGCCTTCGGGGGCCTTCTTGAAGTATTCGCGGGAGATTTCTTTCAGCGGCAGGAAGCCGTGACGTTCGGAGCCGAAGTCGACGAAGGCGGCTTCGAGGCTGGGTTCGATGCGGGTGATCTTGCCTTTGTAGATGTTGGCCTTTTTCTGCTCGCGCGCACCGGACTCGATGTCCAGGTCGTAGAGACGTTGGCCGTCCACCAGGGCTACACGCAACTCTTCGGGTTGAGTCGCGTTAATCAGCATTCTTTTCATGTTGTACCGTCGGTTTCCGGGCTGCCGGAAACGGCGTTCGGCACACACGACGTCTCATGGTCGGTGCCAAGGTGCGCAAAGGGTGGCCGGGCCACCCCCGTGTCGAGCGACGTTCGGCACCAGCCGGTTACCCAGCCTGCCGTTGTCGCGACGACGCGTCCTGTTTGCTGCGGTGCCAACAAGGCCCCGGTGGCTTCGAATAGGAATCCGAATCAACCAAGCGGGCCTTGTGCACTCAGTCAGGAGGAGGAATCAACCGTCAGCCGTGGACGCCCGGGGGCATCTGTTCAGGACCTTATCCGCTCGCCAGCCGTCAGTGGGCTGGTGGCCGGACGCGGTGCTACACGGTCCGAGGGCTGTGCATCTCCACCCTGCACGTATCCCTGATAATTCGGGTGCTGCCGCGCGCTGAATCCGCAACGGGTTGCATTTTTCGCCACTGCAGGTACTGCACTGGCGCCATTCATGTCCAAGGCAGGTATTTCCGAAGCATTCGCCGTGCGTTGCGTGGAAGCGACGGGGCGGGCAGAGGTGCAGCGAAAAGAATCGGGTAAGCAGGTGAAACACCGCACTTGTCGTTTTTTTTCGGTCTTCTCTACACAGCGCTGGTGGCGATTCCAGGCAATTCGGTAAACTGGCGAAAACCCCGTAGGACGGCCTCGCGTCCTGGAGAATTGCGTTGGTCAGGGCCGGCAAAGAGCCTGGTGCCGCTGGCCTGCCGCTTTTGGCGGCGTTCGCGACTATAGCAGCAATGATTAAGTGCTTCAATTCCATAAAAAATTGTTATGATCCCGCCATGACGACCAATACCCCTCCGACTTCCGGCGTTCAGCTGATCGAAGTCGCGCCGGAGCTTGCCGGCCAACGCATCGACAACTTCCTCATCACGGCCCTTAAGGGCGTGCCCAAAACCTTGGTCTACCGCATCCTGCGCAAGGGTGAAGTGCGGGTGAACAAGGGGCGTGTCAAGCCGGAGTACAAGATCCAGGCTGGCGACATCGTGCGGGTGCCGCCCGTCCGCCTGCCGGAGCGCGACGAGCCGGCGCCGGTGGCCCAGGGCCTGCTGCAGCGCCTGGAGGCCGCCATTGTCTACGAAGACAAGGCGCTGATCGTGATGAACAAACCGGCTGGCATTGCCGTGCACGGCGGCAGCGGCCTGAGCTTTGGCGTGATCGAGGCGCTGCGCCAACTGCGCCCGGACGCCAAGGAGCTGGAGCTGGTGCATCGCCTGGACCGCGACACCTCCGGCCTGCTGATGATCGCCAAAAAACGCAGCATGCTGCGCCACCTGCATGCCGCACTGCGCGGTGACGGTGTCGACAAACGCTACATGGCGCTGGTGCGCGGCCACTGGCCCACCTCGAAGAAACAGGTCAATGCGCCCTTGCTCAAGAGCAACCTGCGCTCCGGCGAGCGCATGGTCGAAGTGAACGAAGAGGGCAAGGAGGCGCTGACCCTGTTCCGCGTGCTGCGCCGCTTTGGCGAGTTCGCCACCATTGTCGAGGCGCGCCCGATCACCGGCCGCACCCACCAGATCCGCGTGCACACCTTGCATGCCGGGCACATGATTGCCGGCGACAGCAAGTACGGTGACGAAGACTTCAGTCGCGAAATCCGCGAGCTGGGTGGCAAGCGCCTGTTCCTGCACGCCTACGCGCTGACCGTGCCCCTGCCGGACGGTGGTGAGCTCAAGCTTGAAGCGCCCGTGGATGAAGTGTGGGCGAAAACCGTTGAGCGTCTGAGTGCGTCCTGATCTATGAAAAAAGGCTATGAGCTACTGATCTTCGACTGGGACGGCACGTTGGCCGATTCCATCGGGCGCATCGTTGAGGCCATGAACGCCGCTGCCGATCGTGCCGGCGAGGCGCAAAGCAGTGACGAGGCGGTCAAGGGGATCATCGGCCTGGCCTTGGGCGAGGCGATTCATACCCTGTACCCGCACCTGGCACCTGAGCAGGTCGAAACCTTCCGTCAGCACTATGCCGATATCTACATGGCGCTGGACCAGCAGCCTTCGCCGTTGTTCGACGGCGTTGTCGAGTCGCTGGACGCCTTCCGTGCCGAGGGTTACCGCCTGGCGGTGGCTACCGGCAAGGCGCGTCGCGGCCTGGACCGGGTGCTCAAGGCCAACGGTTGGGAGGCGTTCTTCGATATCACTCGCGCCGCCGACGAAACCCGTGGCAAGCCGCATCCTTTGATGCTTGAGGAAATCCTCGGTCATTGCGGCGTCGAACCCGAGCGTGCGCTGATGGTCGGAGATTCGGCGTTCGACCTGCAGATGGCCAGCAATGCCGGTATGCATTCGGTGGCGGTGGGCTATGGTGCCATGTCGCTGCAGGCGCTGGCCGAATTCGGCCCGCAGGTGTGCATCGACCACTTTTCCCAGCTGCGCGAGTGGCTGGCTGGTTCCGCAATTCCACTTCCAAGGTAGGTAAACATGGCAGACGAATGGAAAGCCCCCGAGGCCGAGCCCGAGGCGCGTGAAGAGCGCAAAAGCTGGAAGCTGCTGGAGAAGACCCTGCTGGCCAGCGTGCAGGAGCAGCGTCGGTCGCGGCGCTGGGGTATCTTCTTCAAGCTGCTGACCTTCGTCTACCTGTTCGGCATCCTGGCGTTGTTCACACCGCTTATGGACATGGACAAGGCCGCGTCTCGCAGTGTCAGTCATACCGCGCTGGTCGAGGTGCGCGGGGTGATTGCCGACCAGGAAGCCGCCAGTGCCGATAATATCGTCAAGAGCCTGCGCGAGGCGTTCAAGGACAGCAAGACCAAGGCTGTGGTAATGCGCATCAACAGCCCGGGTGGCAGCCCGGTGCAGGCTGGTTACGTGTATGACGAAATCCGCCGCTTGCGTGCTGATTACCCGGCTATCAAGCTGTATGCGGTCATTGCGGATCTTGGTGCTTCCGGTGCCTATTACATCGCCAGTGCGGCGGATGAAATCTATGCCGATAAAGCCAGCCTAGTCGGTTCCATTGGTGTGACGGCGGCCGGCTATGGGTTTGTCGGTACCATGGAGAAGCTGGGCGTGGAGCGGCGTTCTTACACGTCGGGTGAGCATAAGGCGTTTCTTGACCCGTTCTCACCGGAAAAGCCTGATGAAACCCGGTTCTGGCAGGGCGTGCTGGACACCACGCACAACCAGTTCATTGCTATGGTCAGGCAGGGCCGTGGCGAGCGTCTGAAGGACAAAGAGCATCCGGAGCTGTTCAGCGGCCTGATCTGGTCGGGTGAGCAGGCCAAGGCGCTGGGGTTGGTGGACGGGCTGGGCAGTGCCAGCTATGTGGCGCGTGAGGTCGTTGGTGAGAAAGAGTTGGTGGACTTCACTGTTCAGGAGTCGCCGTTCGACCGCTTCTCCAAGCGCGTAGGGGCTAGCGTGGCTGAGCACCTGGCGATGTGGATGGGGTTCCAGGGGCCGCAGTTGCGCTGAGTGCCTGTTCCGGCCCTATCGCCATCGCGGCAAGCCAGCTCCCACCTCGATCGTGTTGCTTTCAGGGGTTGTGCGGTACCTGTGGGAGCTGGCTTGGCTGCGATGGGCCGCAGAGCGGCCCTAAAATCTCAAGGGATAACTACCCCTTCTTTGGTCAGCATATCCACCAGCCGAATCAGTGGCAGCCCGATCAGGCTCGTTGCATCGCACCCGTGGGTGCTCTGGAACAGGCTCACCCCCAATCCTTCTGCTTTGAAGCTCCCTGCGCAATCCAGCGGCTGTTCCGCCGCAACATAGCGCTCCACGCGCTCACGGCTCAATTCGCGCATCGTTACGGTAAACGGCACGCAATCCACCTGGCATTGCCCGGTGGCGCTGTTCAGTAGTGCCAGTCCGGTCAAAAAGCTCACCTGCTGCCCGCTGCATTCCAGCAATTGCTCGCAGGCCCGCTCGAAGGTGTGTGGCTTGCCCAGCACTTGTTCGCCCAGCACGGCCACCTGGTCCGAGCCGATAATCAGGTGCCCCGGGTGGCTGCCCGCCAGGGCCTCGGCCTTTTGCCTGGCCAGGCGGCGAACCAGTTCTACCGCCGGCTCATCAGTCAGGCGCTGCTCGTCTATATCGGGGCTTGCCCAGGTGAAGGGCAGGCGCAGGCGTGCGAGCAGTTCGCGGCGATAGGCAGAGCTGGAAGCCAGTAGCAAAGGAAGCATGGTAGACTCCTGAATCAGTTGAACAAATTCTATCACGCACGATGCCGCCTAATTTCCTTTGACAGGGGCGGGGGGCATCCCTATTATGCTGCGCCTATGTTGAATGACCCGATTCCACCTCACGTTGACCCGCGCAAATTAGCCGATCGTGGCGTAACCCTTAACGGTTCGCTGCAACTCGCTGATTTGGAAAGACTCTGCGACCCGCTTTCCGACAATGTCGGTACGGTGCAGGCGAAGTTCGATTTTGAACGAGATGAACAGCACGTGGTGGTTATCCACAGCGAGCTGGACGTCGAGGTCAAGATGGTTTGCCAGCGTTGTCTTGAGCTGGTCACCCTGCCGATCCACAGCGAATGTACTTACGCCGTGGTGAAGGAGGGTGCGAATACCCAGTCGTTGCCGAAAGGCTATGACGTGCTGGAACTGGGCGAAGATCCTTTGGATCTGCAGGCATTGATCGAGGAGGAGCTTCTGCTCGCCTTGCCAATCGTGCCTGCTCATCATCCGGAAGAATGCCAGCAGCCGGCGGGCGCAGACGAGCCCGAATCGAGCAAGGACGAGGTATCGCGGTCCAACCCGTTCAGTGTTTTGGCGCAGTTAAAGCGTGACCCAAACGTTTAGGAGTTAATCAATTATGGCTGTTCAGCAGAACAAAAAATCCCGCTCTGCCCGTGACATGCGCCGTTCGCACGACGCCCTGTCGGAAAACGCGCTGTCGGTAGAGAAAACCACCGGTGAAGTTCACCTGCGCCACCACGTTTCGCCAGAAGGCGTATACCGTGGTCGCAAAGTGGTCGACAAGGGCGCTGACGAGTAATCCTTGTCCGCTCAGATCATCGCGATCGACGCAATGGGCGGGGACTTCGGTCCCCGCAGCATTGTCCAGGCTAGCATTGCCTGCCTTTCTGCTACCCCCTCGCTGCACCTGACCCTCGTCGGTCAACCCTCCCTTCTGGAAGATCTTGTCAGCGGCCTTGCGGCTGCGGATCGCGCGCGCCTGCAGATTGTCGCCGCCAGTGAGGTGGTCGGCATGGATGAGCGGCCCTCCCAGGCATTGCGGGGCAAGCCGGATTCGTCGATGCGTATCGCCCTCGAACTGGTGCGTGACGGCAAGGCCCAGGCCTGCGTCAGTGCCGGCAATACCGGCGCGCTGATGGCGCTGTCCCGTTTCGTGCTCAAGACCTTGCCAGGTATCGACCGGCCCGCCATGGTGGCGGCGATTCCGACTCAGGCGGGTTACTGCCAGTTGCTCGACCTGGGTGCCAATGTCGATTGCAGTGCCGAAAACCTCTACCAGTTTGCCGTGATGGGCTCGGTGGCTGCTCAGGCCCTGGGTGTGCATCGCCCACGGGTGGCGCTGCTGAACATCGGCACCGAGGACATCAAGGGCAATCAGCAGGTCAAGCTGGCTGCCAGCCTGTTGCAGAATGCCCGTGGGCTTAACTACGTGGGCTTTGTCGAAGGTGACGGGCTGTATCGTGGTGAGGCCGATGTGGTGGTGTGCGATGGGTTTGTCGGCAATATCCTGCTCAAGTCCAGCGAGGGGTTGGCGACGATGATTGCAGCGCGCATCGAGCAGTTGTTCAAGGGCGGCGTGTTGTCGCGGGCGGCCGGGGCGGTGGCCATACCGCTGCTCAAGCGTCTGCAGGCCGACCTGGCGCCGGCGCGGCACAATGGTGCCAGTTTTCTGGGGTTGCAGGGCATTGTCATCAAGAGCCATGGCTCGGCGGGCGTGCAGGGCTTCCAGAGTGCCATCCAGCGGGCGTTGATCGAGATACAGGAAAACCTGCCGCAGCGCTTGCATGGGCGCCTCGAAGACCTGTTGCCTTAGGCATTTTGCCCATGAAGTGCTTAAATGTGACCGCTTGGTCTGTGTATCCATCCAAGTTTTCAGATTCCGCGCCTGGCCCAGGGCCTGGCGCACCCTATCCGACGACAAGATCATAAGGGCTTGTTCAATGTCTGCATCTCTCGCATTCGTCTTTCCCGGTCAAGGTTCCCAGTCGCTGGGCATGCTCGCCGAGCTCGGCGCCGAGAAGCCAGTGATCATCGAAACCTTCAAAGAAGCGTCCGAAGCACTGGGTTACGACCTGTGGAAGCTGGTCCAGGAAGGCCCTGAAGAGCAACTCAACCAGACCGACAAGACCCAGCCGGCCATCCTCACCGCGTCCATCGCGCTGTGGCGCCTGTGGCTGGAAGAGGGCGGCGCGCAGCCAGCCTTCGTTTCCGGCCACAGCCTGGGCGAATACAGCGCCCTGGTCGCTGCGGGCAGTATCACCCTGAAAGACGCTGTTCGCCTGGTCGAGCGCCGCGGTCAGCTGATGCAGGAGGCCGTACCGGCGGGGCATGGTGCCATGGCTGCCATCCTCGGCCTGGACGACGCTGTAGTCGTTGAAATCTGCGGCGAAGCCGCTGAAGACCAAGTGGTCAGCGCCGTCAACTTCAACTCGCCGGGCCAGGTGGTCATCGCTGGCAATAAAGCTGCCGTGGATCGCGCCATGGAGCTGTGCAAGGCCAAGGGCGCCAAGCGTGCCCTGCCGTTGGCGGTCAGCGTGCCGTCGCACTGTGCCCTGATGAAGCCGGCGGCCGAGCGCTTTGCCGAGGCGGTCAACGCCATCGAGTGGAAGGCCCCGCAAATTCCAGTGGTGCAGAACGTCACGGCTGCTGTTGCTGCCGACCTCGATGCACTCAAGCACGACCTGCTGGCGCAGCTTTACCAGCCTGTGCGTTGGGTGGAGTGTGTGCAGACCCTGGCCGCCAACGGTGCGGTCAACCTGGTCGAGTGTGGCCCGGGCAAGGTCCTGGCTGGCCTGAACAAGCGTTGCGCCGATGGCGTGACCACTTACAACCTCAACACCCCTGATGCCGTTGCCGCCACCCGCGCGGCACTGGCCTGATTTGGAGAAGCTTGCATGAGCCTGCAAGGTAAAGTTGCACTGGTCACCGGCGCCAGCCGTGGCATTGGCCAGGCCATCGCCCTCGAGCTGGGCCGCCAGGGCGCGACCGTGATCGGCACCGCCACTTCGGCGTCCGGCGCCGAGCGCATCGCTGCCACCCTGAAAGAGCACGGCATCACCGGTACCGGCATGGAGCTGAACGTGACCAGCGCCGAGTCCGTTGAAGCGGTACTGGCCGCCATCGGTGAGCAGTTCGGCGCACCGGCCATTTTGGTCAACAACGCCGGCATCACCCGCGACAACCTGATGCTGCGCATGAAAGACGACGAGTGGTTCGACGTGATCGACACCAACCTGAACAGCCTCTACCGTCTGTCCAAGGGCGTGCTGCGTGGCATGACCAAGGCACGTTGGGGCCGTATCATCAGCATCGGCTCGGTTGTGGGTGCCATGGGTAACGCCGGTCAGGCCAACTATGCGGCCGCCAAGGCTGGCCTGGAAGGCTTCAGCCGCGCCCTGGCGCGTGAAGTGGGCTCGCGTGGCATCACCGTCAACTCGGTGACCCCGGGCTTCATCGACACCGACATGACCCGCGAGCTGCCAGAAGCGCAGCGCGAAGCCCTGCAGACCCAGATTCCGCTGGGCCGCCTGGGCCAGGCCGACGAAATCGCCAAGGTGGTTTCGTTCCTGGCATCCGACGGCGCTGGCTACGTGACCGGCGCTACCGTGCCGGTCAACGGCGGGATGTACATGTAACACTGCAACTCAATGTGACGGATTTCGTAAAAAAAGAGTCATACTGCGAGCCTAAAATCCGTTATAAAGCTGCAACCAGATTCCAGGCAGCGGGTGGGGTGGCTAGCTTGAAGGTGCGTTTCGCTTGAAAAGCGAACGTCTTTCTATAAAATTAGCCACCGGCCAGCTGCCTGACATATATCCATTAGGAGTAAACCTAGGTATGAGCAACATCGAAGAACGCGTCAAGAAAATCGTCGCCGAGCAACTGGGCGTCAAGGAAGAAGAAGTGACTCTCGAGAAGTCCTTCGTTGATGACCTGGGTGCCGATTCGCTTGACACCGTTGAGCTGGTGATGGCTCTGGAAGAGGAATTCGAGACCGAAATCCCTGACGAAGAAGCCGAGAAGATCACTACCGTTCAAGCTGCTGTAGACTACGTCAAAGCCCACCAGGCCTAAGACGCGTTAGTCGACGCTTCTTGTCGGGGAAAACCGCACTGCCTTCGCTGGCGTGCGGTTTTTTCTTTGCGAGCGCCCCGCATTTTCAAGGCTGCTTCGTTCACCGCGCACCAAGAGCCTGTTGCCATTCCATTCCTGCGCTTGAATGCAATGGCAAGAGACTCTGTTACTAGAAAAGGAGAGTACTGTGTCGCGTAGACGCGTCGTGGTCACCGGTATGGGTATGCTGTCGCCACTGGGTACCGATGTACCGAGCACCTGGCAGGGCATTCTGGCTGGCCGCAGTGGCATTGGTCCGATCGAACACACGGACCTGTCTGCCTACTCCACCCGTTTTGGCGGCTCGGTGAAAGGCTTCGAAGTCGAGCAATACCTGTCGGCCAAAGAGGCCCGCAAGCTCGACCTGTTCATCCAGTACGGCCTGGCGGCCGGTTTCCAGGCGGTGCGTAATGCCGGCCTGGAGGTCACCGACGCCAATCGCGAGCGTATTGGCGTGGCCATGGGCTCGGGTATCGGTGGCCTGACCAACATCGAAGAAACCAGCCGCACCCTGCACGACTCGGGGCCGCGCCGCATTTCGCCGTTCTTCGTGCCGGGCTCGATCATCAACATGATCTCCGGGTTCCTGTCGATCCACCTGGGTCTGCAAGGGCCGAACTACGCCATTGCCACCGCCTGCACCACCGGCACCCATTGCATCGGCATGGCCGCACGCAATATCGCCTACGGTGAGGCCGACGTGATGATCGCCGGTGGCGCCGAAATGGCCGCTTGCGGCCTGGGCATGGGCGGTTTCGGTGCTTCGCGCGCGCTGTCCACCCGCAACGACGAGCCAAGCCGGGCCAGCCGCCCGTGGGACAAGGGCCGTGACGGCTTCGTGTTGTCCGACGGTGCCGGTGCCTTGGTGCTCGAAGAGCTGGAGCACGCCCAGGCGCGTGGTGCGACCATCTATGCCGAGCTGGTTGGCTTTGGCATGAGTGGCGACGCCTACCACATGACCTCGCCGCCCGACACGGGCGAAGGCGCTGCCCGTTGCATGGCCAACGCCCTGCGCGATGCCGGCATCAAGCCGGAAGAAGTCAGCTACATCAACGCCCACGGCACTTCGACCCCTGCGGGCGACGTGGCCGAAGTGGCTGCGATCAAGCGCGTGTTCGGTGAGCATGCCTACAAACTGGCGGTCAGCTCGACCAAGTCGATGACCGGTCACCTGCTGGGTGCTGCCGGCGCGGTGGAGGCGATCTTCAGCGTGCTGGCCATCAACAGCCAGATGGCGCCGCCCACCATCAACCTGGACGAGCCAGACGAAGGTTGCGACCTTGACTTTGTGCCGCACCTGGCGCGCAGCATGCCGATCGACGTGGTGTTGTCCAACTCGTTCGGCTTTGGCGGCACCAACGGCTCGCTGGTGTTCCGCCGGTTCGCCGGTTGATGCACAGCTGGATCGATGGCCAGCCGGCGGCTGCACTCAACTTGCAGAACCGTGGCCTGGCCTACGGCGATGGCCTGTTCGAGACCATTGCTGTGCGCGGCGGTCGCCCCAGCTTGCTGGACGGCCACCTCGCACGCCTGGCGCTGGGTTGCCAGCGCTTGGCGATCAACGCCGACCTGGCGCTGGTGCGCGACGAACTGCTGCGCTATGCCAGCCAGCTCGGTGAAGGCGTAGCCAAACTTATCCTCACCCGTGGCGACAGCCAGCGTGGCTATGCCCCGGTAGCCGGTGCCGCGCCACGGCGCATCCTGCAGGGCAGTCCGTTGCCCGGCTATCCCCTTGAGCATGCCGAGCAAGGCGTGCGGTTGTTCGCTTGCCAGACCCGGCTTGGGGAACAACCGCTGCTGGCCGGGCTCAAACACCTCAACCGCCTGGAGCAGGTGCTGGCCCGTGCTGAATGGCAGGACAGCGAACACGCCGAAGGCCTGATGCGTGACGGGGAGGGCAGGGTAATCGAAGGGGTATACAGCAATCTGTTCCTGGTGCGCGACGGCGTGCTGCTTACCGCCGACCTCAGCCGTTGTGGTGTGGCCGGTGTGATGCGTGCGGCGTTGCTGGAGCAGGCCGTACTGCTGGGCATCCCGGCGCAGGTCTGTGACTTGCCGTTCGAGGCGCTGGAGCACGCAGATGAAGTATTTGTTTGCAATAGCGTTTACGGCATTTGGCCCGTGCGTGGCGTAGCCGCGCTAAACTGGTCGCCTGGCCCGCTCACCCGTAAACTGCAGGCCGTTGCCCGTACGTTACTGGAAACCTGAATTCGTGAGACGTAAATTCCTGCTGCTGCTGGAAATGGGCTTGATCCTCGCCGGCCTGGCGCTTGGCTGGTCGGCCTGGAAGGTCAACGCCGTCCTGGAGCAGCCCCTGCACGTCACGCAGGAGCGCCTGCTCGATGTGCCCAATGGCACCACCCCCAACCGCATGTTCTACCGCATGCAGAGCGAAGGATTGCTCGACGACGCCGTGTGGCTGCGCTTGTACTGGCGCTTCAACATGGCTGGCACCCCCCTGCACACTGGCGAGTACCGCCTTACCCCGGGCATGACCGTCGAGCAGCTGTTCGATGCCTGGCGACGGGCTGATGTGGTGCAGTACAACCTCACGCTGGTCGAAGGCTGGACCTTCCGCCAGGTACGCTCGGCCGTGGCCAAGCATGAAAAGATCAAGCACACCCTGGACGGCCTGTCGGACTCCGAGGTAATGGAGAAGCTCGGCCATACCGGCGTGTTCCCGGAAGGGCGCTTCTTCCCGGACACCTACCGCTTTGTGCGCGGCATGAGCGATGTCGAGTTGCTGCAGCAGGCCTACATGCGTCTGGACGAAGTGCTGGCCAAGGAATGGGCCGAGCGCACCACCGACCTGCCATACCGCGACCCGTACCAGGCGCTGATCATGGCTTCGCTGGTGGAAAAGGAAACCGGTATCCCCCAGGAACGTGGGCAGATAGCCGGCGTGTTCGTGCGGCGCCTGCGCCTGGGCATGATGCTGCAGACCGACCCGACGGTGATCTACGGCATGGGTGAGCGCTACAACGGCAAGATTACCCGCGCCGACCTGCGCGAACCGACGCCCTACAACACCTATACCATCACCGGGTTGCCGCCGACCCCGATTGCCATGGTCGGTCGCGAAGCGATTCATGCGGCGCTCAACCCGTCGAACGGTACCAGCCTGTACTTCGTCGCCCGTGGCGACGGTAGCCACGTGTTCTCCGACGACCTCGATGACCACAACTCGGCGGTGCGCGAGTTCCAGCTCAAGCGCCGTGCAGACTACCGCTCCAGCCCTGCCCCGCAGCAAGAGGCACAACCGGCTGCTGAAGACGCCCAGCCCGAGGTGCCTGCGCCGGATGAGCCGGCAGCGCAGCCGGCACCCGATGAGCCCCCTGTGCAGGACGCCCCTGCCGGTGGCGCGCAAGCGGCCGAACGGCCGACGCCTGACGAACAACATTAAGGACTGCCTGTGAGCGGCTTGTTTATTACGCTGGAAGGCCCCGAAGGCGCGGGCAAGAGCACCAATCGTGACTACCTGGCCGCGCGCCTGCGCGAGCAGGGCCTGGATGTGGTATTGACCCGGGAGCCTGGCGGTACGCCCCTGGCCGAAAAAGTGCGCGAACTGTTGCTGGCTCCCAGCGATGAAACCATGGCAGCTGACACCGAGCTGCTGCTGGTATTTGCTGCGCGCGCCCAGCACCTGGCACAGGTCATTCGTCCGGCATTGGCCCGCGGGGCCGTCGTGTTGTGTGACCGCTTCACGGACGCCACCTATGCCTATCAAGGGGGTGGCCGTGGCTTGTCTGTCGAGCGTATCGCTGCCCTGGAGCAATTTGTTCAGGGCGACCTGCGCCCGGACCTTACCCTGGTGTTCGACCTGCCGGTCGAAGTAGGCCTTGCCCGCGCCGCCGCCCGCGGTCGCCTGGACCGTTTCGAGCAGGAAGGCCAGGCCTTCTTCGAAGCCGTGCGCCAGGCGTATCTGCAGCGCGCCCAGCGCGAGCCGCAGCGTTACAGCCTGCTGGACGCCGCGCAATCCCTTGAGGCTGTGCAGCGGGCCATTGACGTGCTGCTGCCCCGCATCGTGGAGCGTTGCCGTGGCTGAGGCCTACCCTTGGCAGCAGGCCCTCTGGCAGCAACTGGCCGGCCGAAGCCAACACGCCCATGCCTATCTGTTGCATGGGCCACAGGGTATCGGCAAACGGGCTTTGGCAGAGCGGCTGATGGCCCGTCTGCTGTGTCAGCAGCCTCAAGGGCTGAACGCCTGCGGTGGGTGCAAGTCTTGCCTGCTGCTCAAAGCGGGTAGCCACCCGGACAACTTCGTCCTTGAACCTGAAGAGGCCGATAAGCCGATCAAGGTCGACCAGGTGCGCGAGCTGGTAGCCTTCGTGGTGCAGACGGCCCAGCTGGGCGGGCGCAAGGTCGTCTTGATCGAACCGGTGGAGGCGATGAACGTAAATGCCTCCAACGCACTGCTCAAAAGCCTTGAAGAGCCCTCTGGCGATACCGTGTTGCTGTTGGTCACGCACCAGCCTAGCCGCCTGCTGCCCACCATCAAGAGCCGCTGTCAGCAGGTCGCCTGCCCGCAGCCCGGCGTGGCCCAGAGCCAGGCGTGGCTGGCCGAAGCGTTGCCCGACAGTGACCAGGCCGAACGTGACGAGCTGCTGACGTTGGCGGCCGGTTCGCCATTGATGGCAATCAGCCTGCAGGCCCAAGGCGTGCGAGAGCAGCGTGCGCTGGTTACCGACGGGGTGAAGAAGCTGCTCAAACAGCAGCAATCGCCCAGTCAGTTGGCCGATGCCTGGAACGGTGTACCATTGTTGTTGCTGTTCGACTGGTTTTGCGATTGGTCGCACCTGATCCTGCGCTACCAGTTGACCCAGGACGAGGAAGGTTTAGGCTTGGCCGATATGCGCAAGGTGGTGCAATACCTGGCGCAGAAGAGCCGCCAGGCCAAGGTGCTCGAGGTGCAGGCGTGGATCCTGGAGCAGCGCCAGAAGGTGCTGGGCAAGGCCAACCTCAACCGTGCCCTGTTGCTAGAGTCGCTGCTGGCTCACTGGCTGCAATTGCCGGGCGCCCGCTGACTTCCCATTTTTCATGTGTGCTGTTATCCCATGCTCGTAGATTCCCATTGCCACCTCGACCGTCTTGACCTGAGCGCCCATCAGGGCTCCCTCGATGCTGCCTTGCAGGCGGCACGTGAACGTGGGGTGGGGCACTTCCTCTGTATCGGTGTCAGTGCCGAGAACGCCGGCGCGGTGAAAGCCCTGAGCGAGCAATATGCCGATGTTGATTGCTCGGTAGGTGTGCACCCGCTGGACCTGGCGCCGGGTGAAACCCCTGCGCTGGAGTGGCTGCTGCGCGAACTGGCTCACCCGCATGTGGTGGCGATTGGCGAAACCGGGCTGGATTATCACTATGAGCCCGAAGCTGCCGAACTGCAGCAGGCCTCGTTCCGCCTGCACCTGGAAGCCTCGCGGCAGACTGGCAAGCCGGTGATCGTACACACCCGGGCGGCACGCGCCGATACCCTGGCGTTGTTACGCGAGGCGAACCTGCCACAGGCCGGCGTGCTGCATTGCTTTACCGAAGACTGGGACATGGCCAGGGCGGCGCTGGATTTGGGGTATTACATTTCCCTGTCTGGCATCGTGACGTTCCGCAATGCCGAAGCCCTGCGCGAAGTGGCGCGGCAGGTGCCGGTCGATCGGCTGCTGGTGGAAACCGATTCGCCGTACCTGGCGCCGATTCCGCACCGGGGCAAGCCGAATTTGCCGCAGTATGTGCGCGAGGTGGCGGAGTATGTGGCCTCGTTGCGGGGGGCCAGTTATGAGCAACTGGCGGAGCAAACCACGGCGAACTTCAAGCGGTTGTTCCCGTTGGCGCGAGTGCGCTGATCGCTCGAACTCTATCCCCTGGCCAGCCCACCCTGCGGGGCGCGCAAAAAAAACCCGGGTTCTGGGGGGGGAATCCGGGTTAAGACCATTAGGAGTAAAACAAAGGTACGCGGTCCCTGAGCACCTTTATCGGCGCGCCACTTGGGGGGGATGCGCCGCGCCAACACTTCAAGTATTGGTCAGGTTTGGCGCAGTGCCAGTGCATATTGGTCGTTTTTTAAACAGATTTGGAATACGCCGAGGTTCCATTCCTCCCGCAGCGCATGGCCATATGCATCGTGAAACACAGACATGCTTGGATGATCCGTGCAATTTCCCGCAAGTTAGGCATAATAAACCGCTTCGATTGTCATCCAGTCCTTCCCATGCAGAAAGAACCTCGTAAGGTCCGTGAGTTTCGCCGTCGCGAACAGGAAATCCTCGACACCGCGCTCAAGCTGTTTCTCGAACAGGGTGAAGACAGCGTCACCGTCGAGATGATCGCCGACGCCGTGGGCATCGGCAAAGGCACGATCTACAAGCACTTCAAGTCCAAGGCGGAGATCTACCTGCGCCTGATGCTCGACTATGAGCGTGACCTGAACGCGCTGTTGCACTCGGCCGACGTCGACCGCGACAAGGAAGCCCTGTCGCGTGCCTACTTCGAGTTCCGCATGCGCGACCCGCAACGTTACCGGCTGTTCGACCGCCTGGAAGAAAAGGTGGTCAAGGGCAATCAGGTGCCGGAAATGGTCGAGCAACTGCACAGCATTCGGGCCTCCAACTTCGACCGCCTGACCCAGTTGATCAAAGGCCGCATCAGCGAAGGCAAGCTTGAAGACGTACCGCCCTATTTCCACTACTGCGCCGCCTGGGCACTGGTGCATGGCGCCGTGGCGCTGTACCACTCGCCGTTCTGGAGCAATGTGCTTGAGGATCAGGAAGGCTTCTTCCAGTTCCTGATGGACATTGGCGTGCGCATGGGTAACAAGCGCAAGCGCGACCCGGAACCCTCGAACTGAAGCGCAGCTTCGTTCGCTGCTGGTACTCGGTATGAAGCGGGGGCTTGCAAAAACCTGATTTATGAGTCAGGTTTTGCCAGCCCTCATCATCCATGCCGGAGTCATTCATGATTGTCGATCGTCAAGGCAGGCGTTTCCGCAACCTGCGCGTCAGCCTGACGGCTGCCTGCAATTACGCCTGCACCTACTGCGTACCAGACGGCAAGCGTCTGGTGGCGGCGCAGGACGAATTGTCGGCGGATGCCCTGGCCCGTGGCGTGGCCTACTTGATCGAAGCGGCCGGTATCGAGCGGCTGCGCATCACGGGCGGTGAGCCGCTGGTCAGCCCACGCCTGGATGCCTTTCTGGCCGCTGTGGCCAAACTAAGCCTCGATGATATTTCGTTGACCACCAATGGCCAGCTGTTGGCGCGCAAGTTGCCTCAGTTGCAGGCAGCTGGCATCCGCCGCCTGAATGTTTCACTCGACACCCTTGACCCTCAAGCCTTCCGCCGCATTGCGCGGGGTGGTGACCTGGCCAATGTGCTGGCAGGCATGGAACAGGCCAGTGCGATGGGGATGCGCATCAAGGTGAACATGGTGCCGATGCGCGGGCAGAACCTCGACCAGGTAGTGCCGCTACTGGATTACTGCCTTGAACGCGGCTTTGAGCTTCGCTTCATAGAGCTCATGCGCATGGGCCACCTGGCGCGTGACCGTAATACCTTCCTGCAACAGTTCGTCGGCCTTGACCTACTGCTCTCGCTGATTGGCAGCAGGCACACCTATACCCAGGTCGATGCGCCATTGGATGCCACGGCTTTGCGTTATGAAATACCAGGACGTGGGCACTTCGGCGTCATTGCCAACGAAAGCCTGCCGTTCTGCCGCACCTGCTCGCGTTTGCGCTTGTCCTCGACAGGCTGGTTGCATGGCTGCCTTTCGTCCAGCAATCGCCACTTCGTCGGCGATCTGCTGGATAAGCCACGCCATCAGGCATTGCCGGCCCTGCAGCGCTTGCTGGTCAAGGCCTTGGCTGACAAGCAAGAGCAAGCGTTTTCCGGGGATGTGATGGTGATGAAAGTGATCGGCGGCTGAAGCTGGCGCAAAAGCTGCATCCGCCGGCTATTCGCCGGTTTTTCGTCACCGGCCACTGGAGGAAAGATGCGTAGCCTGGTCTTGCTGCTGGCGCTGATGGCGCTGGGCGGTTGCATGAATGTCAGCGATATGGGCGAGGGCGTTCGTTATCACATGAGCGATGCCGGTCTGCTGGACCACAGTGATACCCGTCGCACCCTGTCGATCCGTCTGCAGCCCGATTCGTTCATCTTTATCGGTCAAGGCGCGTTCGTGCCACCAGGCAAGGGGCCGGTGCCACGGCAGAACGTGGTGGCCGAGCAGGCCTTCAAGAGCTTCGTCGAATATTTCCCGCTGGTGCGCCGCGCCCAAGGCCCGCTGGGCCTGGAAGAAGCCGTTGCCCAGGCGCGTTCGGTAGGTGCGGACTACGTGTTGTACACCCGCTTCGCCCGTACCGACGACCGTATCGGCAATGGCGACGAATGGTATGACGAACAGGCGGTCGACCGCTTGGGTTGGGACAGTGGCGTGGTGCAGATGATGCTGATCGAAACCAATACCCGCTACCTGATCGATACCGCACGCATCAAGAGCCGTGGCGGTTTGTTGACGTTCCACGACAATACTCCCGAGGATTTGCTTGGCGCCCCGATGCGCGAGTACGCTCGTAGCCTTCTGGGCATGAGCGAATGAGGCAGGCGTGATGAGCGATTCCGGCAAGGCCAATGATCTTCTGGCGCAGATCCCCAAGGCCAAGGGATTGCCGCCGGTGCATCTGTGGAACCCGGACTTCTGCGGCGACATCGACATGCGGATCGCTCGCGATGGCACCTGGTACTACCTGGGTACGCCGATCGGGCGCAAACCGATGGTGCGGCTGTTCTCCACCATCATCCGCCGCGATGGCGATGACTACTTCTTGGTTACCCCGGTAGAGAAGGTTGGCATCCGCGTGGATGACGCGCCGTTCGTGGCGGTGGCGCTGGAGGTGCTGGGGGAGGGCGAACAGCAGGTGCTGCGCTTTACCAGCAATGTCGAGGACCAGGTGGATGCTGGGCCGGACAGCCCGCTGCGTGTGGTGATCGACCCGGTGACGCAGGAACCGTCGCCCTATGTGCTGATGCGCAGCAACCTTGAAGCGTTGATTCATCGCAACGTGTTCTACCAGCTGGTGGAGCTGGCGGTGCCGCGTGTGATCGAGGGCGAGGAGTGGTTGGGTGTCTGGAGCCAGTGCGAGTTCTACCCGATTGGCCGTAGTAGCTGAGATCTCTGGGGCTGGAAGGCGCATGTCTTGAGCTTTGTGCCGCCCAGCAGATCGAGCGCCGCACGGGCGGCGCTCGATCCACCAGGCGGAGACATACTTCCGCCGAACAACAAAAAAGCCCCCGGTTGCTTGCGCAACGGGGGGCTTTTCAGTGTTTGGCTCCGCGACCTGGACTCGAACCAGGGACCCAATGATTAACAGTCATTTGCTCTACCGACTGAGCTATCGCGGAATCTGCGCGTATCTTACTGATTGCCAACAGGATGTCAAGCTACCCCTTGGCAAAACAATGAGTTACAGCACTTCCACGATAGCCTTGGTGACCACGTGGATGTTGCTCTGGTTCAGCGCGGCCACTGCGACGCGGCCTGTGTCCAAGGCGTAGATGCCAAAGTCGTTCTTCAGGCGGGCAACCTGTTCAACGGTCAGGCCCGAGTAGGAGAACATGCCAACCTGACGACCAACGAAGCTGAAATCGCGGTTGGCGCCATACTCGGCCAGCAGCGAAACCATCTGCTTGCGCATGCCGTGGATACGCTCGCGCATTTCGGCCAGTTCGGTTTCCCACATCTGGCGCAGTTCGGCGCTGTTCAGCACGGTGGCCACGATGGTGGCGCCGTGGGTTGGCGGGTTGGAGTAGGTGGTGCGGATCACGCGCTTGACCTGCGACAGCACGCGGGTGCTCTCGTCCTTGGACGCGGTGACGATCGACAGTGCACCCACGCGCTCGCCGTACAGCGAGAACGATTTGGAGAACGAGCTGGAAACGAAGAACTCCAGGCCCGACTCGGCGAACAGGCGCACGGCAAAGGCGTCTTCGGCGATGCCGTCACCAAAGCCCTGGTAGGCCATGTCGAGGAACGGTACGTGGCCTTTGGCCTTGACCACTTCCAGGACGTTTTTCCAGTCATCCAGGCTCAGGTCGACGCCGGTCGGGTTGTGGCAGCAGGCGTGCAGCACCACGATCGAGCCGGATGGCAGGTTGTTCAGGTCTTCGAGCATGCCGGCGCGGTTGACGTCGTGGGTCGGCGCGTCGTAATAGCGGTAGTTCTGCACCGGGAAGCCGGCCGATTCGAACAGGGCGCGGTGGTTTTCCCAGCTTGGGTCGCTGATGGCAACCACGGCGTTCGGCGAGATACGCTTGAGGAAATCGGCGCCAATCTTCAGTGCGCCGGTACCGCCGACGGCCTGCACGGTAACCACGCGGCCAGCGGCCAGCAGTGGCGACTCGGCGCCGAAGATCAGTTTTTGCACAGCCTGGTCGTAGGTGGCGATACCGTCGATCGGCAGGTAGCCGCGCGAGGCGTGCTGGGCGGCACGCTGGGTCTCGGCTTCGATCACGGCGCGCAGCAGCGGAATGCGGCCTTCCTCATTGCAGTACACGCCTACGCCCAGGTTGACCTTGTCGGTACGTGGGTCGGCGTTGAATGCTTCGTTGAGGCCCAGAATAGGGTCGCGGGGTGCCAGCTCGACAGCGGAAAACAGGCTCATTGTTACCTTGGCTCTGATTGGAGAGTGATAGGACGTACACCCTCCAGCCGAATGCACTGAAGCGGTGCACAAACGGGGAGTCAGTATAGTGATACCGACCGGTCACTGCGACACTCTGGCACAGCTTTTCCGGCTATTTGCGCAAATATTTTTCGACCATTGGTCGAATTACCGGGTCCACCGTTACACGCGCTCACAGCTACGCCTTGAAAGCGCCCCCGGGCGGGCGCATTTGGGTATAGACTACTGGCTAAATTTACAGTTGCTGCAGCACCGCGAGGTCCGTCATGTCCGAGTTCCAGCTCGTCACCCGTTTCCAGCCGGCCGGCGACCAGCCCGAGGCCATTCGCCAGATGGTCGAAGGCATCGAGGCGGGGCTGTCGCACCAGACGTTGCTCGGGGTGACCGGGTCGGGCAAGACCTTCAGCATTGCCAATGTCATCCAGCAGGTGCAGCGCCCGACCTTGGTGCTGGCGCCGAACAAGACCCTGGCCGCGCAGCTGTACGGCGAATTCAAGGCGTTTTTCCCCAACAATGCGGTGGAGTATTTCGTTTCCTACTACGACTACTACCAGCCGGAAGCCTATGTGCCGTCTTCGGACACCTTCATCGAGAAGGACGCCTCGATCAACGACCATATCGAGCAGATGCGCCTGTCGGCGACCAAGGCGCTGCTGGAGCGGCGCGATGCGATCATCGTGACCACTGTTTCGTGCATTTATGGTTTGGGTAGCCCCGAGTCCTACCTGAAAATGGTCCTGCACGTAGACCGTGGTGACAAGCTCGACCAGCGCGCATTGCTGCGCCGTCTGGCGGACCTGCAATACACCCGCAACGAAATGGACTTTGCCCGCGCCACGTTCCGCGTGCGCGGTGATGTGATCGACATTTTCCCGGCGGAATCGGACCTTGAAGCCATCCGTATCGAGCTGTTCGATGACGAGGTAGAAAATATCGCCGCCTTTGACCCGCTCACCGGCGAGGTCTTCCGCAAGCTGCCGCGTTTTACCTTCTACCCCAAGAGCCACTACGTCACGCCGCGGGAAACCCTGCTGGAGGCGGTGGAGGGTATCAAGGAAGAGTTGAAAGAACGCCTGGAGTACCTGCACAAGGCCAACAAGCTGGTGGAGGCGCAGCGTCTGGAGCAGCGCACCCGCTTCGACCTGGAGATGATCCTGGAGCTGGGCTACTGCAACGGCATCGAGAACTACTCGCGCTACCTGTCTGGCCGCCCGGCCGGCGCGCCGCCGCCCACCTTGTACGACTATCTGCCGCCGGATGCGCTGCTGGTGATCGACGAATCCCACGTGAGTGTGCCGCAGGTCGGCGCCATGTACAAAGGCGACCGCTCGCGCAAGGAAACCCTGGTCGAATATGGCTTCCGTATGCCCTCGGCGCTGGACAACCGCCCCATGCGTTTCGATGAATGGGAGGACGTCAGCCCGCAAACCATCTTTGTGTCCGCTACCCCTGGCCCCTACGAGGCTGAGCACGCCGGACGCGTGGTGGAGCAGGTGGTGCGCCCGACCGGCCTCGTCGACCCGCAGGTCGAGGTGCGCCCGGCACTGACCCAGGTGGATGACCTGTTGTCGGAAATCCGCAAGCGTGTGGCCCTGAGCGAGCGGGTGCTGGCCACCACGCTGACCAAGCGCATGGCCGAAGACCTGACCGACTACCTGGCCGACCATGACGTGCGGGTGCGCTACCTGCACTCGGACATCGACACCGTGGAGCGGGTGGAAATCATCCGCGACCTGCGGCTGGGTACTTTCGATGTGCTGGTCGGTATCAACCTGCTGCGTGAGGGCCTGGACATGCCGGAGGTGTCGCTGGTGGCGATCCTCGATGCCGACAAGGAAGGGTTCCTGCGTTCCGAGCGCTCACTGATCCAGACCATTGGGCGTGCTGCGCGAAACCTGAATGGCCGGGCAATCCTTTACGCTGATAACGTCACGGGCTCGATGCAGCGAGCGATAGACGAAACCGAGCGCCGCCGCGAGAAGCAAATCGCGTTCAACGAAGCCAACGGCATTGTGCCCAAGGGCGTGGTCAAAGACATTACCGACATCATGGAAGGTGCCACCGTCCCGGGCGCACGCAGCAAGAAACGCAAGGGCATGGCCAAGGCGGCTGAGGAGAGCGCCCGTTATGAAGCCGAACTGCGCACACCGGGCGAGATCACCAAGCGTATCAAGCAACTGGAAGAGAAGATGATGCAGTTTGCCCGCGATCTGGAGTTCGAGGCGGCGGCGCAGTTGCGCGATGAAATTGCTCAGCTGCGCGAGCGGTTGATTACCAGCTGATTTTCTATCAACTGTACTGGCCTCTTCGCGGGTTTACCCGCGAAGAGGCCAGTACAGGCAACAACTAAATCAATGGGCCTCCCCAGCCTTCAACCCCGCCGGCAACTTCCGGGTCAGCAACACCGCCACCATGCTCACCGCCAACCCGATCCCGACAAAGTGGAACGCATCGTTGTATGCCATGATCAACGCCTGCTGGTGGGTAATCTCGCTCAGCTTCCCCAGCGCCGCATTGTCATTCCCCAGCCTTTCGGCCAGTTGCGCCAGCCGCTCTGCCACCTGCGGGTTGCTCGGCACTACCGCCTCCCGCAGGTAATCGAAGTACACCTTGGTCCGCGCATCCAGCAGGGTGGCCAGCAAGGCGATACCAATCGCTCCGCCCAGATTACGTAGGATATTGAACAGGCTCGAAGCCGACCCGGCATCCTGCGGCTGGATGTAGGCCGTGGCAATCAGCGAAATGGTCACCATGATCATCGGTTGGCCCAAGGCGCGGATGATCTGGATATGGTTGAACTGCGGCCCGGCAAAATCCGGGTTGAGCACCCCCGAGCCGAAACTGGCCGCACCGAACAGGCAGAACCCCAGCGCGCACAGCACCTTGGGTGACACCACCTTCATCAATTGCGGCACCAGGGGAATCAGGAACAGCTGCGGTACGCCCATCCACATGATCACTTCACCAATCTGCAAGGCGTTGTAGCCCTGCACCTGCGCCAGGTACAGCGGCAACAGGTAGATCGACCCGTACAGCCCCACGCCCATGCCCAGGCTGGCAATGCTCGACAGGCCGAAATTGCGGTTGCCCAGGATGCGCAGGTTGATCAGCGGGTGTGGCTTGGAAAACTGCAGGATGACGAAGGTGATCAGGCTGACCAGGGCGATGCTGCCCAGGCCCACGATAAGGTGCGATTCCAGCCAGTCCTTGCGGTGGCCTTCCTCCAGAAACACCTGTAGGCAACCCAGCCCCAGGCCCAGGGTGACGATGCCGGCGTAATCGGTGCTTTTCAGCAGTTCCCAGTGCGCTTCCTTCTTTTCCAGCCCGTACAGCAGGCCGGCGATCATCACCAGCCCCGGTGGGATGTTGATGTAGAAGATGTACTCCCAGCCCCAGTTTTCAGTCAGCCAACCACCCAGCGTGGGGCCGATGGAGGGGGCGAAGGTGGCCGTCATGGCAAACATGGCCATGCCTTTGGCGCGGTGGTGCTCAGGCAGTTTGATCAGGGTCAGGGTGAAGGCCAGTGGGATCAGCGCGCCGCCAGTAAAGCCTTGCAGGGCCCGGAACAGGATCATGCTCTCCAGGTTCCAGGCCATCGAGCACAGCAGTGACGACAGCAGGAAGCCTGCGGATACCCACACCGCCAGGCGACGGGCGGACAATAGCTGCACCAGCCAGGCGGTCAGCGGGATCATGATGATTTCCGCCACCAGGTAGGAGGTGGAAATCCATGACCCTTCTTCCAGCGTGGCCGACAGTGCCCCCTGGATGTCTTTGAGCGACGAGTTGGTGATCTGGATGTCGAGCACCGCCATGAAGGCGCCGAGCATCACGCTCATCACTGCGATCCAGTCGCGTCGGGTGGGCTCGGCTGTAGGCCTGAGCAGTTGATCACCGGCCATCGTGGCCTTCGTTTTCGCTGCGCAGGTCGACGGTGGCGGTTACCGACATGCCGGGGCGGATGCGTCCGTGCAGTGGGTTGTCGGCGCGGAAGGTGAGTTTTACCGGGATGCGCTGCACCACCTTGGTGAAGTTGCCGGTGGCGTTGTCGGGCGGCAGCAGGCTGAATTGCGCGCCCGACGCGGCGAACAGGCTGTCGACCCGGCCTTCGATGGGCGTGTCGGGGTAGCTGTCGAACAGCAGTTCAGCGCGCTGGCCGGGCTGCATGTGGCCAATCTGCGTTTCCTTGAAGTTGGCCTGCACCCAGATGTCTTCGTCTGGCACGATCGACAGCAGGTAGGCGCCGGCCTGCACCACCTGCCCATTGCGCGCATTGCGCTGGCCGATGGTGCCACTGATCGGTGCGCGGATCTCGCAGCGGGTCAGGTTCAGCTCAGCCTGGGCCAGGTCGGCGCGGGCATTGGCGATTTGCGCATCGAGGCGTTTGAGGTCGGCGTTCAGCGCGTTGACTTGCTGGCGCTGGCTTTGCAGGTCGGCGCGGGCCTTGTCGACCTGGGAGCCGGCGACGTGGCTGTCTGCCGACAGGGTGGTGACCCGTTCTTCGGATACAAAGCCAGGCTTGCGCAGCTTCTCGGCGCGGCTCAGGTCCAGCCGTGAACGGTCGAAAGTGGCCTGGTTGGCCGCCACCTGGGCCTGGCCGGCAGCAATCAGGCTGCCTTGCTGGGTCAGGCGGCTTTGCGCCTGTGCGTACTCGGCTTCGCGGGTGGCGAGGGCGGCGTGGGCGCGCTCAACCGCCAGCTCGAAGTCGTCGGCTTCCAGGCGCACCAGCAGGTCGCCCTTGTTGACGTGCTGGTTGTCCTCGACCGGCACCGTGTCGATGCGGGCGCTCAGCTGGCTGGAAATGCGCGTGATTTCGCCCTGCACGTAGGCGTTGTCAGTGCTCTCGTAGAAGCGGCCTTTGAAGTACCAGTGGGCCAGGAAGGCGAGGGCGATGAGGGCCACGAGGGTGAAAAAGACCAGCAGGCGGCGTTTGAGTTGGGCGGGCATGGGGACTATCGTTCCAGAAATGTAAATAAATTTAACAGCGCCACAGGGTCTGTCGACAAGTGACGTTCGCGCCATTGCTGGAGCCCGGTGCCTGCCTCCTGCTAACATCCCGCCTTTGTTTCATCTTTCGTTCGAGACCTTCCATGACCACCGTACGCACGCGTATCGCGCCATCGCCTACCGGCGACCCCCATGTCGGCACTGCCTACATCGCCCTGTTCAACTACTGCTTTGCCAAGCAGCACGGCGGTGAGTTCATCCTGCGCATCGAAGACACCGACCAGCTGCGCTCCACGCGCGAGTCGGAACAGCAGATCTTCGACGCCCTGCGCTGGCTCGGCATCGAATGGAACGAAGGCCCGGACGTCGGCGGCCCGCACGGCCCGTACCGGCAGAGCGAGCGTGGCGAGATCTACGCCAAGTACGCCAAGGAACTGGTCGACGCCGGTCACGCCTTCTACTGCTTCTGTACCGCTGAAGAGCTGGACCAGATGCGTGCCGAGCAGCAAGCCCGTGGCGAGACCCCGCGCTACGACGGTCGCGCACTGCTGCTGAGCGCCGAGGAAGTAGAGCGCCGCCTGGCCGCTGGCGAGCCGCATGTGATCCGCATGAAGGTGCCGAGCGAAGGCATGTGCGTGGTCCCGGACATGCTGCGCGGCGATGTTGAAATCCCGTGGGACCGTATGGACATGCAGGTGCTGATGAAGAACGACGGCCTGCCGACGTACTTCCTGGCCAACGTGGTCGACGACCACCTGATGGGCATCACCCACGTGCTGCGTGGCGAAGAGTGGCTGCCGTCGGCGCCCAAGCTGATCAAGCTGTATGAGTACTTCGGCTGGGAACAGCCAAAGCTGTGCTACATGCCGCTGCTGCGTAACCCGGACAAATCCAAGCTGTCCAAGCGCAAGAACCCGACCTCGGTCACCTTCTACGAGCGCATGGGCTTCATGCCCGAGGCGATGCTCAACTACCTGGGCCGCATGGGCTGGTCGATGCCAGACGAGCGCGAGAAGTTCTCGCTGGCTGAAATGGTCGAACACTTCGACCTGTCGCGCATCTCGCTCGGAGGGCCGATCTTCGACATCGAGAAGCTGTCCTGGCTCAACGGCCAGTGGCTGCGCGAGCTGCCGGTCGAGGAATTCGCGGCACGCCTGCAGAAGTGGGCATTCAACAGCGACTACATGATGAAGATCGCCCCGCACGTGCAGGGCCGCGTCGAAACCTTCAGCCAGGTTGCTCCGCTGGGCGGGTTCTTCTTCGAAGGCGCGCTGAAGCTGGATGCCAAGCTGTTCGAAAGCAAGAAGCTGTCGGCCGACCAGGTGCGTCAGGTGATTCAGCTGATCCTGTGGAAGCTCGAAAGCCTGCGTCAGTGGGAAAAAGAGCGCATCACCGGCTGCATCCAGGCCGTGGTCGAGGCGCTGGAGCTGAAGCTGCGTGACGCCATGCCGCTGATGTTCGCCGCCATCACTGGCCAGGCCAGCTCGGTTTCGGTACTGGATGCCATGGAAATCCTTGGCCCGGACCTGACCCGCTACCGCCTGCGCCAGGCCCTGGACTTGCTGGGTGGCGTGTCGAAGAAAGAAAACAAAGAGTGGGAAAAGCTGCTGGCCTCGATCGCCTGACAGTGTTTCCCAGCCTGTAGCTGAAACCTGTGGGAACGGGTTCACCCGCGAATACGATGGCGCTTGCACTGCCGCATTCGCGGTTAAACCCGCTCCCACAGGGTTCGATGCCGAGGTTTTGCTCGGGCAGGGCGGTAAGTGATTGTTATCTGTGAAAATTTTTTTGATTATTTTAAAAAATTAGTTTGACAGCCCTGCAATCCGATCTTAATATGCGCCCCGTCCACAGCGATGAACGAAAACGAAACGCCAGCCACCCAGCCAGCGATTCTGTTCAGAGCGACATTGTGGGGCTATAGCTCAGCTGGGAGAGCGCCTGCATGGCATGCAGGAGGTCAGCGGTTCGATCCCGCTTAGCTCCACCAAATTCCGCTTGGCAGTCAAGGCTGTCGAGCAAGACCGGATCCAGCAACCGGGTCTTGAAGGTAAGAAGGTTCGTCCCCTTCGTCTAGTGGCCTAGGACACCGCCCTTTCACGGCGGTAACAGGGGTTCGAGTCCCCTAGGGGACGCCAGTTTTGCACAAGCGATGTTTCACGATGTCGCTGGGCCGAGAGGCTAGAAATCCGGGGCTATAGCTCAGCTGGGAGAGCGCCTGCATGGCATGCAGGAGGTCAGCGGTTCGATCCCGCTTAGCTCCACCAATTTTGCCGCGGTTCGCGTAAGCGGATCGGCACGAAGGTTACGTCCCCTTCGTCTAGTGGCCTAGGACACCGCCCTTTCACGGCGGTAACAGGGGTTCGAGTCCCCTAGGGGACGCCACTTTTTCCTGCGTTTTGCAGGGCTTAAAAAGGCTCGTCGTGTATTGATGAGTCTTTTGTTTCGGGGCTATAGCTCAGCTGGGAGAGCGCCTGCATGGCATGCAGGAGGTCAGCGGTTCGATCCCGCTTAGCTCCACCATTTCTGCCAGGGTTCACGCAAGTGGATCTTCGCGAAGGTTACGTCCCCTTCGTCTAGTGGCCTAGGACACCGCCCTTTCACGGCGGTAACAGGGGTTCGAGTCCCCTAGGGGACGCCATTTTTACCCGCGTTTTGCGGGACCTTTAAGGCTCATTCGATTATTGAATGGGCCTTTTGTTTTTCTCTCTCCCGAAAAATTCGCAACCGACAGGCGGAAAGAAATTCTGCTTGCCAAAAAATATGATGAGAATAATATTTTGGTCATCATATTTTGTCCGGCGAATGTTCAGATGAGCGACAAGAAGAGCAAAACCCGCGAACGCATCCTGGAAGCCGCACGCAGTGCGCTGATCCAGCACGGCCCGGCCGAGCCCAGCGTTAGCCAGGTAATGGGCGCCGCAGGCCTGACCGTCGGTGGTTTTTATGCCCACTTCGACAGCAAGGACGAGCTGATGCTAGAGGCGTTCCGCCAGCTGTTGGGTGAGCGCCGCGCCTTGCTCGCCCAGATCGACCCCAGTCTCGATGGTGCGGGGCGGCGTGCGCTGGCCAGTGCCTTCTACCTGTCGCGCAAACACCGGGATGCCGAAGTGCACGCCTGCCCGCTGCCTAATTCGCTGGGCGAGATGCAGCGCTTGCCGGAAGTCTTCCGTGAGGTATTGGCCGAACACATCGAGCTGATGACCGCTGCCATGGTCGATCGCCCCGAGGATGCCGACAAAGCCTTGGCCGATCTGGCGTTGATGGTCGGTGGCCTGGCCCTGGCCCGCGCCCTGGGTACCAGCGAGTTGTCAGACCGTATTCTGCGCGCCGCCAAATCGGCGGTGCTTTAACCCTGGAGCATGGCAATGACTACCCTGAGCTGGATTCGTGGTGTCAATGGCACCCTGGGCCGCCTGGCCCCCGAGCATGTCGCGGGCAAGATGCGCCGTGCCTTCATGACACCGCGCAACTTGCCGCCGCGGGATTGGGAGCTGCCCGTGCTGGCCCGTGCCGAGCGCATTACCCTGCGCTTCGGCTTGTCGGCCCTGCGCTGGGGTAATGGGCCGACCGTGCTGCTGATGCACGGCTGGGAAGGGCGCCCGACCCAGTTTGCTGCGTTGATCGAAACCTTGGTCCAGGCCGGGCACACGGTGGTGTCACTGGAGGGGCCGGGGCATGGGCGTTCGCCTGGCGAGCAGGCCAATGTGGTGCTGTTTGCCCGGGCCCTGCTGGAGGCCGCCGCCGAGCTGCCGCCGCTGCGTGCGGTCATTGGCCATTCCATGGGTGGTGCCAGTGTGTTGCTGGCCTTGCAGATGGGGCTGCGTACAGAGGCTGCTGTCAGCATTGCGGCCCCGGCACGGCTGTTGGGTGTGTTGCGTGGTTTTGCCCATCGCCTGGGGCTGCCAGCACGGGCGCGGGCGGCGTTCATTCGGCAGATTGAGCGAGATGTGGGCATGCAGATTGCGCGGTTGGATGTGACGGGTTATCAGCTGGAACTGCCGGGGTTGGTGGTGCATGCCGCTGATGACGCCTTGGTGGCTGCCGATGAGGCTCAGGTTATCCATAAAGCGTGGTTCGACAGCCGCCTGATGCTGCTGGAGGCGGGTGGGCATCAGCGTGTACTGTCCGACCCGCGGCTGGGTGAGGCAGTGCTCGAATTGCTCGCCCGCGCTGCTGCACCGGCGCGTCAAAGCGCCTGACGGGCAGCAGGGCTGGACATTCCCTCACCGGTCACGGCTAAATTCACTTTTTCCGCCAAGGAAGCGAACATGAGCTGGGACCTGGCAACACCCTTCGTCATCGACCTGCGTGTCGGCAGCGAGGATATTGATGGCCTCGGCCACGCCAATAACGCGGTGTACGTCACCTGGCTGGAGCGCTGCGCCTGGCGCCACTCCCAGCGCCTGGGCCTGGACCTGGCCGAATACCGTCGGCTAGACCGCGCCATGGCGGTAGTGCGTCACGAAATCGACTACCTGGCCGCTGCCTACGAGGACGATGAACTGCAACTGGCCACCTGGATCATCGATTGGGACCAGCGCCTGCGCATGACCCGCCGTTTCCAGCTCAAGCGCCCGCGTGACGGCGTGACCTTGCTGCGTGCGCAAACCACCTTCGCCTGCATCGAGCTGTCCAGCGGTAAGCCCAAACGCATGCCGGCAGAATTCCTTGACGGTTACGGCCCGGCGCTGATCGGCGCCTGAAACCCCGGCAATTTTTGTTAGACTGCCGGCTTTTTCCGCCGAGACCCCGACATGCAAATTGCCCTGGCCCCCATGGAGGGGCTGGTCGACAACATCCTGCGCGACGTACTGACCCGCGTGGGCGGCATCGACTGGTGCGTCACCGAGTTCATTCGTGTGTGCGACCGCCTGCTGCCGCCTTCTTCGTTCGACAAGCTGGCGCCCGAGCTGCGCCAGGGCGCGCGCACGGCTGCCGGGGTGCCCATGCGTGTGCAGTTGCTGGGTTCGGACCCGGTATGTCTGGCGGAAAACGCCGCGCTGGCCTGCGAGCTGGGCGCGCCGGTGATCGACCTGAACTTTGGCTGCCCGGCCAAGACCGTGAACAAGTCGCGGGGTGGTGCCGTGCTGCTCAAAGAGCCGGAACTGCTGCACGCCATCGTGCGCGAAGTGCGCCGTGCCGTGCCGGCAGATATCCCGGTGACCTCGAAGATGCGCCTGGGCTTCGACAGCCCTGATGGTGCACTGGAGTGTGCCACGGCGCTGGCCGAAGGCGGCTCGGCGCACCTGGTGGTGCATGCACGGACCAAGGTCGAAGGCTACAAACCGCCGGCGCACTGGGAGTGGGTGGCGCGGGTGCAGGATGTGGTGAAGGTGCCGGTGTTCGCCAATGGCGAGATCTGGACTGTCGACGACTGGCGACGTTGCCGGGAGGTCAGTGGTGCCGAAGACATCATGCTGGGCCGTGGGCTGGTGTCGCGACCCGACCTGGGATTGCAGATTGCGGCCGCGCGTGACGGGCGCGACTATCAGCCGATGAGCTGGAACGATTTGCTGCCGTTGCTGCGTGAGTTCTGGCGCCAGGCTCAGCACAAGCTGTCGCCGCGCTATGCGCCGGGGCGGATGAAGCAGTGGATGGCGATGCTGACGCGCAGTTATCCCGAGGCGGTGGTGCTGTTTGCCGAGCTGCGGCGGGAGGATGATTGCGCGCGGATCAGCCGGTTGCTGGGGGTTGAGGCTGCGCCCTTCGAGGCTTGCGTTGCCTGATTCGGCTCTTTCGCGGGCACGCCCGTCCCACAAGTCTTGCGCCGGTCTTGAGGCCTGTGGCGATCCTGTGGGAGCGGGCGTGCCCGCGAAAAGGGCGGCACTGATTTCAGATTTTTTCTATTTTCCCCTTGAAAGCATTTCCCCAGACCATATCTCTTGAGTACGCGATGCCGAAGTCGGGTCGCGTAATGACTTACTTGCTGAATCTCAGGAGTTTATGACCATGACCACCGCTTTCTCTCTCGCACCCCTGTTCCGCCATTCCGTAGGTTTCGACCGTTTCAACGACCTGTTCGAATCTGCGGCACGTAACGAGGCCGGTAGCAGCTACCCGCCCTACAACGTGGAAAAGCATGGCGATGACCACTACCGCATCGTGGTTGCCGCAGCCGGTTTCCAGGAGCAGGACCTCGACCTGCAAGTCGAAAAAGGCGTCCTGACGGTGACCGGTGGCAAGCACGACAATGGCGCCGCTGAAGTGACCTACCTGCACCAGGGTATCGCGCAACGCGCCTTCAAGCTGTCGTTCCGCCTGGCCGACCATATCGAAGTGAAGGCCGCCGGCCTGGCTAATGGCCTGCTCAGCATCGACCTGCTGCGCATCGTGCCTGAAGAAGCCAAGGCCAAGCGCATTCCGATCAATGGCGACAAGCCAGCGCTGAACTGATCGCGCTGCAGTGAAGAAGGGCACCCTCGGGTGCCCTTCTTGCGTTTGCAGGCCGGATCAGTAACCCGCCGGCGCCTCCAGCAACATCTGCCGAAACTCTGGCAACGGCAATGGCCGGCTGTGCAGGTATCCCTGGTACAAGTGGCAGCCCAGCCGTTCGAGGAACTCCAGTTGTTCGGTCAGCTCTACCCCTTCGGCAATCACGGCCAGGTCCAGGCTGCGGGCCATGGCAACGATGGCGCGCACGATTTCCGCGTCGTTGGGGTCGACCGGCGCGTCGCGCACGAAGGTCTGGTCGATCTTCAGCGCATCCACCGGCAGGCGCTTGAGGTAGGTGAGTGAGGAATAACCGGTGCCGAAGTCATCCATGGCAAAGCTCACCCCGAAACGCTTGAGTTCGCGCATTTTGCTGATGGTGTCTTCCAGGTTCTGGATCACGATGCCTTCGGTGATTTCCAGCTTTAGCATGTGCCGAGGCAGGCGATAGTCGTCCAGGCTGCGCAGTACCCGGCCGACAAAATCGTTCTGGCGGAACTGGCGCGGGCTGATGTTCACGCACAGGCTGAAATCATCCGCGTCGATCAGCCCGTCGGTCAGCATGCGTGCGCAAGCATCGCACGCTTCATCGAGGATCCAGCTGCCAACTTCCAGTATCAGGCCGCTTTCCTCCAGCACCTGGATGAACTGCCCGGGTGGTTGCTGACCCAGTTGCGGGTGGTGCCAGCGCAGCAGCACTTCAGCCCCGACGATGCGGTTGTCGCGGGCATCCACCTGGGGCTGGAAGTGCAGGGCCAGTTCACCACGGGCCAAGGCCAGGCGCAGGTCGTTTTCCATGCGCAAGCGCTCGCTGGCGGCCTTCTGCATGGTGGTGTGGAACAGCTGGGTGGTGTTGCGCCCGGAGTCCTTGGCCCGGTACAGGGCAATGTCGGCACGCTTGAGCAAATCGGCCGGGGTAGCGCCGTGGTCAGGGATCAGCGCCACGCCGATACTGGGCGTTACCTGCAGCCGCTGGCCATCCAGCGACATCGGTTCGGCCAGTAGTTCGCGCAGGGTGTCGGCCAGTTCGCGCACTTTTTCCTCGACCTGTTCGCGGCTGCCTTCCAGGCCGCTGAGCAGGACCACGAACTCGTCGCCCCCCAGCCGCGCCACGGTGTCTTCCAGGCGCACGCTGGCCTCCAGGCGGGCGGTGATGATCTTCAGCACCGTGTCGCCCACCGGATGGCCCAGCGAGTCGTTGATGTGCTTGAAGTGGTCGAGGTCGAGGAACAGCAGGGCGCCGCGCAGGTTGTGACGCTTGAGCAGGGCGATCTGCTGGCTCAGGCGGTCCATCAGCAGGGCGCGGTTGGGCAGGTTGGTCAGCGGGTCGTGGTAGGCCAGGTGGCGAATCTGCGCCTGGGCATTCTTCAGCTGGCTGACGTCACGGGCGGTCAGCAGCAGGCAGTCCACCTCGTTGAGGGTGATCGGCTCGACCGAGACTTCCACGGTAAGGATATCGCCGCGCTTGTTGCGCCCGAGCATTTCCCGGTGATGCACGCGGCCGCGCTCGCGTAACTCGGCCAGCAGCGAGCTGCGCTGCTTGTCGTCCGCCCAGATACCGATCTCGTACACCGTGTGGCCGACCACCTCGGCTGCGCTGTAACCCGTCAGGCGGCAGAAGCCATCGTTGATTTCCAGGTAGCGGCCGCTATGGCGTTCGGTGATGGTGATGGCGTCGGGGCTGGAGTGGAAGGCCTTGGCGAACTTCTCCTCGCTGGACTTCAGTGCGGCTTCGGCGCGTTGCTGCTGGGTAATGTCGCGCAGGGTGGTCACGCTGCACGGCTGGTCATCGACGGTGATCAGGCGGCTGGAAATCACGCACGTCAGGGGGGCGCCATTGCGGTGGTTGACCACCACGGCGACGTTGCTCAGGGCCTGTTCGCGGATCACCCGCTCGATGCGTTGCGCACGCTCGATGGACTCGGCCCACAGGCCGATTTCCTCTGCGGTGCGGCCAAGCACCTGCTCGCTGCCCCAACCGAAGGTCTGGGTGAACGCCGGGTTGATCTCGATGAACTGACCGGTGTCCTGGCGAGTGACGCAGATCGGGTCGGGGCTGACCTGGAACAGGCTGGCGAACTTCTCTTCCGAGGCGCTCAGGCGCTGCTCGCGCTCCACCTGGTCGGTGATGTCGAGCAGGGTGCCGGCCATGCGCAGCGGGTTGCCTTGTTCGTCGCGGTACAGGCGTGCGCGGCTTTCGATATAGCGCGAAATGCCGTTTTCCAGTTGCACCCGGTAAGTGATCTGGTAGTTGCCGGCGGGCCCTTCGCGCAGGCTGCGGTAGGCCTGGCGCATCGAGTTGCGCTCCTGCTCCGGTACCCCCTCGAAAAAAGCATCGAACGATTCATGAAAGGGGATGGGCGGTAGGCCGTGCAACTGCGCGGCCCGGGCGGAGCCGTAGAGCATGCCGCTGGGGATATGCCAGTCCCAGGTGCCCAGCTGCGCCGAATCCAGGGCCAGGTCCAGGCGCTCCTGGCTGTCCTTCAGGGCCTGCTCGGCGCGCTTGCGCTCGGTGGTGTCGACGAAGGTGCTGATCAGAAAGGTCACGCCTTCCAGTTCGATGCCCTGGGTGCAGAGGATGCCGTCATGCACCTTGCCGCTGGTGGCGCGGAACTGCACCTCCATGATCAACGGGCCGCCGTTGGCACGGGTCGACTCCATCACCTGGTGGCGTTGTTCGGGGTTGACCCACAGGCCCAGCTCCAGGCTGGTCTTGCCGATCACCTGGCTGCCAGGCCAGCCGAACATGTCTTCGAAGTGCTGGTTGACCTCGAAAATCATGCCGTCGTGGCGGCGGGTGAGCAAAATGGCGTTGGGGCTGAGGTGGAACAGCGTGGCGAAGCGCTTTTCCGAATTGATCAGGGCGGTTTCCCGCTCGCGCTGGCGGGTGATTTCGCGGATTACCCCGATCATCTGCGGCCGGCCATGCGGGTCGTGGGTCAGGCTGCCGTTGATCTCCAGCCAGTGCAGGCTGCCGTCCGGCCAGCGGATGCGATGACGCATGGCCTGTTCCACCGGCTCGCCGTTGAACACCGCCTGGAACACCTGGCGCGTGCGGGCGCGGTCTTCTTCGGGCAGCAGGTCGAGGTAGTCGACATCGGCAGGCAGTGGGCGCTGCGGGTCGAAGCCGAACAGGGCCTGGGTGCCCCGTGACCAGCTGACACGGCCGCTTTCAATATCCCACAGCCATGCCCCCAACCGGGCGCCGTTCAGCGCGGCCAGCAGTTGTGGGGCGTTCTGCCAGGCCTGTTCGGACTCCTGGGGGTCGGCCGCAGAAATACGCGGCAGGCGCAAAAAGCGGTTTGCTGATTTGGGCATCGGTACCAGACCTTTGGCGTATGACGCGTCCTTGGATTCGGAAATACCTGGCTGACGGCCGGTCAGGCGGACCCTGCGTGGCTGTCGAGCAGGGCCATGAATGCCCTGGCCGCGTTCGATAGCGTACGCTCGGTGTGCAAAATGTAGCCTAGCTGGCGCGACAGCTGTATGCCGGGCAAAGCGATGGGTGCAACCTGTTCGTCGAGCATGGTGCGCGGCAGCACGCTCCAGGCCAGGCCGATCGACACCATCATCTTGATGGTTTCCAGGTAGTTGGTGCTCATGGCGATGTTCGGCGTGAGGCCCTGGCTTTCGAACAGGCGCTGGACGATGTGGTGGGTAAAGGTGTTGCCGCCGGGGAAAACCGCCGGGTGACGGGCCACATCGGCCAGGCCGACCGCATTGTTGGCTAGCGGGTGCTCGGGGGCGGCGACAAAATCCAGGGCGTCGTCCCACACGGGCACCGCCTTGACCAAGTGATGCGGCTCGGGCGCCAGGGTGATCACGGCGATTTCGGCGCGACCATGCAGAATCTCGTCGTAGGCCTGTTCTGAATCGAGAAACTGAATATCCAGCGCCACGGCCGGGTACTGGCGGGTGAACGCCCGTAATAGCGGGGGCAGGCGGTGCAGGCCGATGTGGTGGCTGGTGGCCAGGGTGAGGCGACCGCTCACTTCCCCCGACAAATTGGTCAGCGCACGTCGGGTATCATCAAGGACGTTGAGGATCTGGTAGGCCCGGGGCAGCAGGGCGCGTCCGGCCTCGGTCAGGGTCACCTCGCGGCCCAGGCGGTCGAACAGGCGCACATCCAGCTGCTGCTCCAGCCCGGCGATGCGCTTGCTGATGGCGGGCTGGGTCAGGAACAGGCGTTCAGCCGCCCCGGAGAAGCTGCCGGTTTCGGCAATGGCGATGAAGGCGCTGAGGTTGGCCAGGTCCAAGGGTTGCATTCCTCTTGGTTATGCAAAGGATAAAAATTATGAATTTGAGTTATTCAATCTAACCCCATAGCATCGTCCGTACAAGCCAAGGGGTCTTTGGCATAGAAAGACGCTGATGAGGAACAGTCTGATGGCTGGCAAAACGCTCTACGACAAACTCTGGGAAGCCCATGAGGTCAAGCGCCGTGATGACGGCTCGTCCTTGATCTACATCGACCGCCACATCATTCACGAAGTGACGTCGCCCCAGGCCTTCGAAGGCCTGCGCCTGGCTAACCGCAAACCGTGGCGCATCGACGCCAACATCGCCACGCCCGACCACAACGTGCCGACCACGCCAGAGCGCAAGGGCGGTATCGAGGCCATCGTCGACCAGGTGTCGCGCCTGCAGGTGCAGACCCTCGACGAAAACTGTGACGAATACGGCATCGTCGAATTCAAGATGAACGACGAGCGCCAGGGCATCGTTCACGTCATCAGCCCGGAGCAGGGGGCCACCTTGCCCGGCATGACTGTGGTCTGCGGCGACTCGCACACCTCCACCCACGGCGCTTTCGGTGCCCTGGCCCATGGCATCGGCACCTCCGAGGTCGAGCACGTGCTCGCCACCCAGTGCCTGGTCGCCAAGAAGATGAAGAACATGCTGGTACGCGTGGAAGGCCAATTGCCGGCCGGCGTAACCGCCAAGGACATCGTGCTGGCCGTGATCGGCAAGATCGGCACCGCCGGTGGCAACGGCCACGCCATGGAGTTCGCGGGCAGCGCCATCCGCGGGTTGTCGATGGAAGGCCGCATGACCATCTGCAACATGTCCATCGAAGCCGGTGCCCGTGTGGGCCTGGTGGCGACCGACGCCACCACCGTTGCCTATGTCGAAGGCCGCCCGTACGCGCCGAAGGGCGAGCAATGGAAGCAGGCAGTCGAATCGTGGAAAGACCTGGTGTCGGATGACGACGCCGTGTTCGACACCGTGGTCGAGCTGGATGCCAGCCAGATTAAGCCGCAAGTCAGCTGGGGCACCTCGCCCGAGATGGTGTTGGCCGTAGACCAGCGCGTACCGGACCCGGCCGCCGAAGCCGACCTGGTCAAGCGTGGTTCGATCGAGCGCGCCTTGAAGTACATGGGCCTGACCGCCAACCAGGCGATCACCGACATCCAGCTGGACCGCGTGTTCATCGGCTCGTGCACCAACTCGCGTATCGAAGACCTGCGTGCCGCGGCAGAGATCGCCAAGGGCCGCAAGGTGGCCGCGACCGTCAAGCAAGCCATCGTCGTGCCGGGTTCGGGCCTGGTCAAGGCACAGGCCGAGCGTGAAGGCCTGGACAAGATCTTCCTCGAAGCCGGTTTCGAATGGCGTGAACCAGGCTGCTCGATGTGCCTGGCGATGAACCCTGACCGCCTGGAGAGCGGCGAGCATTGCGCGTCCACCTCCAACCGCAACTTCGAAGGCCGTCAGGGCGCCGGTGGCCGTACCCACCTGGTCAGCCCGGCCATGGCCGCCGCTGCTGCGGTAACCGGCCACTTCATCGATGTCCGCGAGTTGATCCAAGGGAGCGCAGCATGAAAGCCTTTACCCAGCACACTGGCCTCGTCGCGCCGTTGGACCGTGCCAACGTCGACACCGACCAGATCATCCCCAAGCAGTTTTTGAAGTCGATCAAGCGCACCGGCTTTGGCCCTAACCTGTTCGACGAATGGCGTTACCTGGACGTGGGCCAGCCCTACCAGGACAACAGCAAGCGCCCGGTGAACCAGGAGTTCGTGCTCAACCACGAACGCTACCAAGGTGCCAGCGTGCTGCTGGCGCGGGAAAACTTCGGTTGCGGCTCCAGCCGTGAGCACGCCCCTTGGGCGTTGGACGAGTACGGTTTCCGCAGCATCATCGCGCCGAGTTTTGCCGACATCTTCTTCAACAACAGCTTTAAGAACGGCTTGCTGCCGATCATCCTCAGCGATGAAGAAGTGGACGAGTTGTTCAAGCAGGTCGAAGCCAAACCGGGCTACCAGCTGACCATCGACCTGCAAGCGCAGGCGGTGACCCGGCCGGACGGCAAGGTGCTGCACTTCGAGATCGATGCGTTCCGCAAGCACTGCCTGCTCAACGGCCTGGACGACATCGGCCTGACCCTGCAGGACAGCGATGCGATCAAGGCCTTCGAAGGCAAGCACCGTGCCGGGCAGCCTTGGCTGTTCCGGGATGCCTGATTATTGGTAGATGGCAGTACCGGCCTCTTCGCGGGCTTGCCCGCGAAAGGGCCGGAACAGGCGAAACAAATCCAAAAGGATTGAGACATGACCAGCACCAACCATACCGACGTGGTCCAACGCCAGTTCGGCGAACAGGCCAGCGCCTACCTCAGCAGTGCCGTGCATGCCCAGGGCAGTGAATTCGCCCTGCTGCAGGCCGAGCTGGCAGGGCAGGGCAATGCCCGCGTGCTGGACCTGGGCTGTGGTGCCGGTCATGTCAGTTTTCACGTTGCCCCGCTGGTGAGCGAAGTGGTCGCCTACGACCTGTCGCAATCCATGCTTGACGTGGTCGCCAGCGCCGCCGCCGAGCGCGGCCTGGCCAATATCACCACCGAGCGCGGTGCCGCCGAACGCCTGCCGTTCGCCGATGCCTCGTTCGAATTCGTCTTCAGCCGCTACTCGGCCCACCACTGGAGCGACCTGGGCCTGGCCCTGCGCGAGGTGCGCCGGGTACTAAAGCCGGGTGGCGTGGCAGCGTTCATTGATGTGATGTCACCGGGCAGCCCGCTGCTCGACACCTACCTGCAAACGGTCGAAGTGCTGCGCGACACCAGCCATGTGCGTGACTACTCCGCCGCCGAATGGCAGCGTCAGGTCAGCGAGGCTGGCCTGCATGTGCGCAGTCACACCCGCCAGCCCTTGCGCCTGGAGTTCGGCAGCTGGGTGGAGCGCATGCGCACTCCCGAGCCAATGCGCGTGGCCATCCGCCAATTGCAGCAAGCCATGGGCGAAGAAGTACGGCAGTATTACCAGATCGAGGCCGATGGCTCGTTCAGCACCGATGTGCTGGTGCTGTGGGCCGAGCGTTAAGCACTTTTCGGTGGGGCCCGTTTGGTCGCACCGCGTGAATGGATAGAGGAAAGCATGAGCAAGCAGATTCTGATTCTCCCAGGTGACGGTATCGGCCCGGAAATCATGGCCGAAGCGGTCAAGGTGCTGGAGCTGGCCAACGACAAGTTCCAGCTTGGCTTCAGCCTGGAGCACGACGTGATCGGTGGCGCCGCCATCGACAAGCACGGCGTGCCGCTGGCCGACGAAACCCTGGAGCGTGCGCGCAAGGCCGATGCCGTGCTGCTGGGCGCCGTGGGCGGGCCGAAGTGGGATAAGATCGAGCGCGACATCCGCCCGGAGCGTGGCCTGCTGAAAATCCGTTCGCAGCTGGGCCTGTTCGCCAACCTGCGCCCGGCCATCCTCTACCCGCAACTGGCCGATGCCTCGTCGCTGAAGCCGGAAATCGTCTCGGGCCTGGACATCCTCATCGTCCGTGAGCTGACCGGCGGCATCTACTTCGGTGCCCCGCGTGGCCAGCGCGAGCTGGAAGGTGGCGAGCGCCAGGCCTACGACACCCTGCCGTACAGCGAAAGCGAAGTGCGCCGCATTGCCCGTGTCGGCTTCGACATGGCCCGCGTGCGTGGCAAGAAGCTGTGCTCGGTAGACAAAGCCAACGTACTGGCTTCCAGCCAGCTGTGGCGTGAAGTGGTCGAAGACGTGGCCAAGGACTACCCGGATGTGGAACTGAGCCACATGTACGTCGACAACGCCGCCATGCAACTGGTGCGTGCACCCAAGCAGTTCGACGTGATGGTGACCGACAACATGTTCGGTGACATTCT